>JACRLY010000101.1 GCA_016219595.1 Ignavibacteriota bacterium
AGAGCTGTGGCTCTTGTTCAGCGGCATAGGAATCATGTGTATCGTGGGTTTACTTCTTTATCAAAAATATATTGGAGCAAGAAAAGCATCTGATTTATCATAAAAAGAATTCTTCCGGCTCGGATTATTCAATTAATTTAATTTCAAGGCTCCTGTTCTTTTCTCTTCCTTCCGGTGTTAAATTGTCACCGATTGGACTTGTCGAGCCAACACTCTTAATGATAATCCTGTTTTTGTCTATACCAGTCGAAATCAGGTAATCTTCTGCTGCTTTACACCTTTGTTTTGACAGTTCCAATGTAACTTCCTGTGTACTGAAATTATCTGTTCTTCCTGTAACTTCGACCTTGCTTTTCGGATTGTTTTTTAGATACTGGCTTAAACTATCGAGGTAACTGATTAATACAGTACCCAAAGCAAAATCCCTTGTGTTTTTATAATAAAATATTTTTTGTGTTTCCATCCTGATTGATTTCTTAATCGGCTCAGGTTTACCAGCAACAGATTTGGTCGGTTCTGCCTGTTCATGTTTGATTTCATCTTTCTTATTTTTTTGAATTTCTTTATCCCTGCTGATTTTTGTAGCCTGATTTTTTTCATTGTCACTAATTTCGGGTTTTGCAGATGTTCCAGCTATGGATTTTTCTTTTGATATTGTTTTGGGATACAATGCAAATCCTAGACCTGACACATAGTCTCCGTCAGCTAAGCTGCGAACTTCAAAATCAATTGCAGCCGGCTTAGCTTCACAATCAAGCAATTTTAATTGCAGTGAATCAACATATATTGTATAATTTCCCGGCATCATACCGCTTTTATAAAAACTACCGTCTGAAAAAACCGGTACTGTTACTTCATCACCGTCTTTCTTGTTTACAATATGTACTTTGACGCCTCCCTGACCACTTGTATCAATTCCTTCCACTTTCAATATTATTCCCTCGACTATGCCGGTCATATAGCAGGGTACGTCTATACTCTTATATGCATTGGGTTCTGCGACAAAAGAAAATTCCGTAATATCAGGCACAATAAACGGATTTTTAAATGATTCCTTTTTAACAAACACATTGTACTTTCCCCCGGGTAATAAATTGTATATTCTTTTTCCACCGCTTACATCTGAACCTTGTTCGATGGTTCCGTTTGGTACATAAAAGTCAACACCCTTAACTTCTTCCTCCCCGTCCTGGTAAATTCTGTCGTTGTTTTTATCAACAAAGAACCTGACTGTTGCGGCTCCGCTTCCCATGAATGTTTTTCCAGAAGGATTGCTGAAATAAAAATTAAATTTCTGCGAATCGAATCCTAATATCCCACTGATATCTTCGGAGAAATTATTATTCCCTTTCAAATCCGATGACCAGCCGCCATTGCCGATTATGCTTGTTATATTCAGCATCATTGATAAATTGACCGAGGTATTTTTCGATACCAAATCTCTCCTTAAATTTCCCCTGAGGTTTGCTCCCTTTGCTATTTCCTGCGACACAGATATATCCAGGTTAAGGAATTTTCCTTCATTCAAATCATAATAACTTCCAACAGTGAATCTTGTGTTCCCTAAAAAACTTAAAAACTTCGGTTTGTTATACCAACTGATATCAAATTGTGGATTCAGGTTGTGATTTATTTCTGTAAGTTTTGAGTTTTTATCCAAATTTATATATGCATAATATCTTCCTGTCAGCATTATAGAGTACAGATTGAAATTCATGTAGGCATTGATATTAGTAGTATTAAGCTCCTTGTAATCGCTGTTAATTGCCCTCAGAGTCAGATTCACAGGCAATCCCAAAATTCTCGGGAACCCCCCGTTTAATTCGAGGGTATTAAACTCCTGCCCCCTTGCACTGTCAACCGATTTATTTACACAATAGATAATGTCATAAGAACCTAATGACTGGGAATTAATTCTTAAGCCGGTTTTATAAAACTTATCGGGAGAAACTACCCCGCTCAACAGTAAACTACCTGTTATCCTTACTGATGCAGAACCTATTATATCGTATGATTTCTGTTTATATACTTTTGAATAATCAACGGAGCCGGTCAGCCAGCTTGTTATTCCTGTTGATAATTTCCCGTTAAACAAATAATCGCCTGTAAGCGTTTCCCTTCCTCCGCTCAATGTATAATAAAATCTGCCGGGTGCAAGGTACTCCGAGGGAATTGAAATAAAATCAGTCTTTTGGTAAAATTCCCCGTTTGGTCCGTAAAATTTCAACTCCACATTCGTATTCCCGTACTTAACAGGCAGCTCAAATTTATAATACCCGATATTATACGAACGGGTCTGGCTGTACAATTGATTGTTGACATACAGCTCTATCTGCCAGTCCGGCTCTATCTTGTCCGATATTATAAAATTTGAAAACGATGTGGGCATCCTCGTTGTTTCGTTCGATACCTGGATACCCTGCAATATTTTATTCTGTGACATTGTGTTCAATACCGAAACCTGGCGGATTGAAGTATTTGTAATATTTCCTATCGATATTTGGTTCAGGAAATCATTTTGTCCCAGAAAATATCTCCACCTTATATTATAATCACTCATTCCTGCTTTAGTTCTTTCGTCATAACTGCCGAAAGCGTTGTACTGCAATTCACCTCCAAGTAATTGCAATCCGACATTCGCCATATAATTATAGCTCCTGTTTTCCCGGCTCTGGTTTGCACCAAGACGGTATTCCAGCAATCCACCGTCAATCACCTTGAATCCGTTACCGCTTATCAATGGCAGGTTTGCAGTTTCATAATCCTCTTTGGGGGTCATTAATGTATATTTCTTCTGACGTTTCATTTCCTTCAGCAATGGCAGTTCATACATACTTTTTACATATACCAGGAGCTTGTTTTGATATACTGCCGTATTCAGTAAAAAAGTTTTTTCGAGTATGTTCGGCTGTATGAAATAATCCAATTCGCTCCTGAAATACATACTGTCCGTTATTGTTTTCTTTATTCCGTTTATGTTTCTTACATAATTCTCTTTAAAATTAATTTCAAAGCTTGTATCCTCGTTTGCAACATATCCCTTAATCACACCCTCGCTTTCGGTTTTATTGAAAATACCGAGAAATGACAATACATCAAGCAATGGAATATAAACTGAATCCCTATAGATATATGCTGTATATTCAAATGAGAAACCGGCATAATTCATTGAGTATATGCCTTCTTCTGCTTCAGGAGGAATAGTCGTCTGACTTGTTAATTCAAATGATTGGAGTAATAAAAGTATTGATATTATGATTGTGATTCTCAAATTTCATTTTTCTTTATTCTATAATTACACTTTACACTCTATTTTAACATTGTATTTAGTCTATAAATGTTAAGACTATAGATGTTTAGTCTTAAAATCCCTGGTTATTTTATAAATTATTATTGCTAATTCATCCGCTAAATCAAATGCTCTTAATTTTGTATGGTCCCTCATTTTTCTTGATATATTTTATATCCTCAATTTCTAAATCTCTACCCTCTAAACATCTACCTTCTACTTCAGTCCACAACAAAATCGAAACTCTTTGTTATTGTCTCGAATGGCACCCTCATGTCTTCGGGAATGTCAGGTTGTTCACTCGTCAGTGTCAGTTCTGCTTTATATTTTCCCGGTCTCAATTTTTCTTTGGAAACACGGAATGCCCTTGTCGCCGAAAAATATATAGGTATCTTTATCTCTGAGTTTTCCACTTCATCGCCGCTACTGTTATTTATTTTTAGTTTTGCCGTACCGAGAAAAGGAGCATTTCCTCCACGGGTGAAACTGAAATTAAGCCTTATGTGTGTGCTGTCACTTCCGGTTGTGAGTGAGGTTATGTCAACATTTGTATTCAAAGTGCCTTTTTCGAAAAACAGCACCGTCATAAAAACAAATTTGAATGAGAGACCGATTTTCACCTTGTCGCCGAGATTTGCAGTGTCTATTTGCTTTTGCACATCCTTTGATACTGTTGCTATTCTCGTGAAATACATGCCGTCAGGAATATTGCCGACATTCTTTATAAGAAAACGGACTACCTGGTCTTTTTTTGGCTGAAGGACAAATTTCTTCGGGAATATGGTGAGATAAGGCACCACCGAACTGCTTGCCGCCGCTATGCTGTCATCGTATTCAGTATAAACGTTGCCGATGGAATCATAAGCCATGTAGCCGAACTTCGGATTGATTTCTATTTCCTTTGGGTCTTCTCCCTGGTTGAGAACAGTCATGCTGCCTGAACGGGTTTTGGAATCAAGGAATACTGCCGGGGGATATATTGCAACCTGTGCATAAGAAATTCCGGTAGTTAAAAGTAATAAAATAAACGCTACAAATATTCTACTTTTCATCGGACTACATCACATTTGGTCATAAGAATACTTTATCTTCACTTCAAATTTAACAAAATCTTTGTTCAATACGAATTTATTTTCTTTTTCAAGGTAATACATCAGAACCGATTTGAAATCTTCTGCTAATCCATCCGCATCGCAATCTGCTTCCCTGCCTGACCTGTTTGTAATTAAATTCATAACCGGAGCGGAACTTAATGTTTTATATCCCTTATTGGTTTTTGCCGTATTATTTTCCCCGTTTGCCGTTGTGCTTATGTTCTTTTTGGACTGGTTGATTAACAATTCGTACCCGCTTGTGGGCACTTCATCAATTTCACCCGTGCTGTCTTCCGTGTACATTGCTATCCTGATTCCCTCATAATCTTCATCGTCCTCATCTTCACAAATTACTATGCAGGTCAATGTCCCGCTTCCGGTTCGCTGGGCAAGGCTTGTATTGTCATGGACGCTGTTCTGCGCTATGCAGACAAAGGATGCC
>JACRLY010000099.1 GCA_016219595.1 Ignavibacteriota bacterium
TTTGCTACCTACATATAATCACTATGTGATAGAATTGTTATACTATTATAATTATCAATCAGAATCAAGAAACTTAATGATTAATTGATTTGATTTTGTAATGTTAAATTATTAGTTTCGTCAATAATAAAAATTTATAGGATTGATTATGAATAAAAAAACAATAACATATTGGCAGGATGGAGATTTCTGGCTTGGTTATATAAATGATTATCCTGAATATGTAACACAGGGTATGTCATTTGAAGAATTAATTGAAAACCTCAAAGACATCTACTACGATATTAAAAATGAATTAATTCCAGGCATTAGAAAAAGTTTGGAATTAGAATTAACATGAAACGCAAAGAACTTATCAAAATTCTTGAAAAATTTGGATGTGTACTGATTAGACATGGCGGAAAACATGATTGGTATCAAAATAAATCCTCAGGAGTCTGTCAGCCTATACCGAGACATAATGAAATTAATGAAAATCTAGTAAAATCAATCATAAAGAAACTTTCATAAATTCCTTAAATAATAATAATGTTCTATATTAATATTTAATACCGAATAATCGGGATAGAATTGTTGTATTAATTAATAATCCCTCTTTGTCTCCCTTGAGAAAAGCGAGAAAGATTCTTCGCTTCGCTCAGAATGACAAATAAGGTTAATTATAATTTTTTTAATTATTTTGAATTTTAATTTTTAAAACAAAATTGAAAGTCATAATATGAAGAAGCCGGTTATTGTTACTTTATTTGTCTTTTCTGTTTTATTTGTTCAATCTTTTGCTCAGAGCAATGATGCATTTTATGAAATGCTGAAGAAGTGCGGAATCACTGAGCAGGATTTGGGTTTCCGTCCCAAGGGCTACTGGACACGCTATCCCGACCCGAAAGATATTCCGTATAAAATGCTTGCTTTCGATGACCTGATGGCTGAGCCGCAGAGAATTTACGATTTCGTCAGGAACATGGCTCTCTCGGTTGATGATTACCTGCACCCCGATTATATGAAAGCGAATCATAATTCATTGCTGAAACTGGCATACTATTGCGGAGTGAGAAATGCTACGGGTGAGTTCCGCCAATACAGTGCTTCGCTTTGGGCTGAGGTGGATTCGACTGAGCCGTTGCTTAAGGCAATAAAAGAAATTTATACGACAACTCACAGGGTGTGGAGATACAATGCAATGGGTACAGCATCGGATTTTCCGCTTATTGAAAAAGATTTGAGGGCGGCTATAAAAAATATTCACCCTGAAGTACAGAAAGCAGTGGCAAGGACTGTACTGCATTTGCTGGAGGCATACAGGTTCGCAAAAATAGGTATGAGAAACGTAGACGGGAAAGATGCAATCGAGTGTTGGAGAATCAGGCAATTGGGAGAAACTCAATTCGATGGCTTGGAGTATTTCCCACAGCTTGAAGATGCGGCTCAGAGCATAGATATTAATTCGATTTATTATGCAGGATATAAAATGCTGGAATCTTCATTACAACTCGCTGATACTTTGGATGTGATGAGAACAAATTTGAAGATTGACTGGGATAATCAGAATTTGAATGTAATGACTCCAATCGGCAGAATAGTCCTGAGAGGAACGGGAAATGACAAACATCAATATTCGGATTTACTTCTGCTTGTGGATTTCGGCGGTGATGATGAATACAGGGGAGCAATCGGCTCTACACCATCGCTTGAAATTCCGGTATCACTTGCGATTGACCTCGAGGGAAATGATAAGTATATAAATGATGATGAGTATTTGCCGTCGCAGGGGGCAGGTGTATTCGGTGCGGGAATGTTACTTGATATGAAAGGCGATGATGAATATACATCAAAGAAAATGGCACAGGGAGCGGCAATGCTGGGCATAGGAATACTTGCAGATATGGAAGGAAATGATGTTTACAAATTAGGAACTGACGGACAGGGCGGAGCATATTTCGGAGTCGGGCTAGCAATTGACAATCGTGGCGATGATAAGTATTACATTGATGGTGATGGTCAGGGATATGGCGGAGTCGGGGGAGTAGGCACTTTGGTTAATAGAAGCGGAAATGATTTTTACAGGGCAGAGCCAGAAGCATCGGTTGTTTTTCGTCCGGATTATCATTCAAAGGATGGAAAGCTGAATTACTCCTATGCACAAGGCTGTGGTGTCGGCAGAAGGGGGGACGTAACTGACGGGCACTCCTGGGCAGGAGGAATGGGAACATTGATTGACCTCGAAGGTGATGATACATATGAATCGGCGAATTGGTCACTCGGCTGCGGCTACTGGTATGGTATAGGATTTATGTATGACGGAGCAGGAAATGATAAGTATCACAGCGCAAGCTGGAGCCAGGCGGCGGGGGCACATTTCTGCATTGGGGCATTGATAGACGAAGGGGGAGATGACGAACATGTTTTGTGGGAAGAGCAATCTGTTGGAATCGGCTTTGGGCATGATTATACGGTTGCGTTATTCCTTAATCGAGGTGGGAATGACAAATATCAAGTAAAGGATGACGGACTTGGTTTTGCAATTAACAAGTCGCAGGTGTTTATGTTCGATACTGATGGCGACGATACATACATTCGAAGCGGAAAGGGCAGGAACTATGGCTGGAACAACTTCGATGTCAATAATCCACCCGAAGTGGAATCAATCTTTCATTTGTATTCAGACCAGATTGCATTTTTCGCAGATGTGAATGGGATAGATAAATATATTTTGAAAGATTATGATTCAGGAAAAGAAACAGCTGATACTTTAATGAAGGACGGATTAGAAAATTTTGTGCCTGCTGATAAGAGCAAGTTGGCAAGCCCAAAGTATTATGGACTTGGAAAAGATTTCACTGATTGGAAAGGACCTGAAATCGAATTTTTCAGGGATAAAATGAAAAAGAAATATCCTGAGTTTAAAAAGTAGAATGATTGTGTCAGGAGTAACTCCAGACACAGATGATATGATTTTTGTCATTCAGAGGAGTGAAACGACGAAGAATCTCATAAACGAGTGAGATTCTTCACTGCGTTCAGAATGACACTCAACACTTAAAACTTATTACTTAAGACTAATGACTATTTTTATTGGTCGGTGAAGAAATACTCGGCAAGGTCATCAAATTTAATGTTGATGACAATCCAGCCGCGAGAAGGTGAATTGTAAAATGTAATTATCCACCTCATAGGCATATCGGGATGGATGCTGAGATAACGCACCCGAAGCAGAGATTCAGTTACTTGTTCGTAATTAACCGGTTCGTAACCCTGCATATTGCCATAGAGCTTAAAAGATTTTTTTGTCTGCTCCTGGAGGTTTTTAATCTGGTCGTCTTTCTTCCCAATCGGGCTGTTTTTTAAGATAGTTTCGAAAGCCTTATCAACTTCAGCATTTACAAGCAACTTAAAGAAGGATATACAATTTGCCTGTATTTCTTTGGGAACATTGGCTAAACTGTTACTCTCAGTATTACCTGAAGATTTGGGAAGTGTGTTTTCCTGGGAATATAAATTTATAGTTAAAAGGAATATAATTCCTAATGCCATTGATATTATTTTCATGTCTAACCCGATTAGTTTTTTTGTAAAAAGGAAAAATAACATATTTAACTAATTTATTCAAAAAATAATTTTCATTATTATAATAAACCGGTCAGTTTTTTTAATTTAAGAAGCTCCGGTAATTTCAAATGCCTGTATTTACCTCTTCCCAAACCTGAGGCAGAAAGCCCCGCAAAATATTTCCTGTCAAGTTTTTTTACTGCATAACCAAGCTTTTCAAAGATTTTTTTTACTTCGTGATTTTTACCTTCGGTAAGAGTAATTATGACATTTGATTTGTTTTGAGGATTTATGAATAATTCACATGGTGAAGTCATTTCATTGTCTATTTCAATACCACTTACAATTTTCTTTGCATCGGGAGGCAATAGGTTTTTGTCCAAAGTGACATTATAAACACGCTCAATTTCAAAACTGGGGTGGGTAAGTTTATGTGCCAATTCACCGTCGTTTGTAAGAAGAAGCACACCTGTAGTATTCCTGTCAAGTCTTCCGACAGGAAAAATCCTTTTACTTGATTTGACAATATCCAGAATAGTTTTTCTACCTTTTTCATCGCTGGTTGTTGATATATAATCCTTAGGTTTGTTTAAAAGTATATAAACAAGTTTCTGATTGATTTTTACAGGGTTACCATTAACTTTAACTCTGTCATTAGACTGAATTTTAGTGCCTAAGTCTGTTACAATTTTATTATTTACTGAAACAGAACCTTGCTTTATGAGTTCATCTGCTTTTCTTCTTGACGTTAGTCCGGAATCTGCAAGAAATTTATTGAGCCTGATTAGTGTATTTTCAGCTCTGACATTAAATTTACCTGATGTATTTCTCTTTGTTTGCATAATAAATTTGCTTTAAGACATAATAATAATTATATTTTCATTGTTAGGTTAAATCTAACCGCAATTTAATTAAGAATTATTAAATTCTAAGTTGAAAACTAAAGTAATATATTTTGTTTTAATTTTTACAATTGTTTCAATCTCATACACTCAGGATTGGCAAAAGTATTATATTGAAACCCTTGAAAACTTATCAAAAGGGGACAATGTAAAGGCGTTAAATTCATGCCGAATGGCTCTGACATTTGCTCAAAGGGAGTTCGGAGAATCATCTGATGAATACATTAATACGTTAGGAAAACTTTCCTCAATCTACTATTCGATTGGTGATTACTACAAAGCTATCGATTCTTACGGAAGGCAAAAGGATATAATCAGTAAATATAAAGGAAAAAATAATGAGGAGTATACAAAGGCATTAAACAATTTAAGTGCATCTTATCAAAAACTCGGCAGATATATAGAAGCCGAACCTATCCTGCTTGAAACAATAGAGATCAAGAAAAATCTATTCGGTGAACACGATACATAGAAAGAGAAACTGGGCACAAATGATATTTCGTATGCAATAACATTATATAACTTGTCATACTTATATAGAATATTAGGAAATAATGACAGGGCGGCTGAAGAAATTGAACAAGCATTATTTATTTTTCAGTCAAAACTGGGAGATGACAATCCAATGGTTATTGTATGCCAGTTTGAACAGGCTTCCGTGTATATATCCCAGGGAAAAATGTTAGCTGCAGAAGCTATATTATATAGAATCCAGGAAATTCAAAAGCAAAACGAAGGAGAAAACAGTACGCAATATGCTCTTACACTTTATAATTTAGCAAATTTATATATAAGGACATATAACCATAAATCAGCCGACTCACTAATTAGTAAAGCAATGACAATTGTTGAAAATAAAATGGGTAAGTCTGTTCCGTTTTATTCAGATTGTCTTAATTCATTAGGAATTGTAAAATGGGTTCTTGATGATTTGGATGAAGCTAAGGATTTACTTGAAGAAGCTGTATTTTGGAGAAAGAATTTATTTGGAGATAAAAATCCATTGTATGCTTCAACAATCAGTAATCTTGCAGGTGTATATAAAGACCTTGATAAAATGAATAAGGCAGAACAATTGTATAAAGAATCACAAACTTTGTTGCTCATGCAAATTGATAAATATTTTCCGTTTATGAGTGAGGCTGAACGATTGAACTTTAACAGAACTCTGAAAGAACGCCTCGATATGTTCAATTGTTTTGCCGTTAAAAGAAGGGAGGAGGAACCAGGAATTCTTGTGGATGTTTATAATCAGCGGCTTGCAACTAAAGCATTGTTGTTAAGAACATCAAGGAATATCAGGGAAAAAATTATTAAAATCGGGAACCAGGCAATATTGAATAAATTTGATAATTGGAAAAAAATAAAAGAAGAATTAGCGGTACTTTATTCATTATCAAAAAAACAACTGAATTTAATGGAAAAGAATGCAGATTCTCTTGAAGATGCTGCCAATGAACTTGAAAAAGAACTTTCATCAGTTATTATTGATATTGGTGATAAAAATAAAATTGATTGGACTGATATACAGAAATCATTAAAATCCGATGAAGCTGCTATTGAAATTATCAGGGTTGAATATTTTGATAAAGGATGGACTGATGACGCATTTTATGGAGCATTAATTTTAACAAAAGAAACAAAAGATAATCCTTTATTTGTAATACTACCACATGCTAATTCTCTCGACTCAATGTACCTTTTTTATTATAAAAGGAGTATAATGAACAGAATATCAGATGATGAGTCCTATAATTATTTCTGGAAAAGCATCGATGAAAAAATAGAAGGTAAGGATGTTGTGTATTTGTCTACTGACGGAATTTATAATAATATAAATTTAAATACTCTTAAAAAACCTGACGGCACATATGTAATTGATGAAAAGAAAATCAAATATGTATCTACTACTTCTGATATAATAAAGGATGATAAAAAGTTATCCAAGAAATACTTAATGAAGGATGCCTGTTTAATCGGGAATCCAAAATTCAGTAAAAATGAGCAACCAAATGATGAACTATCTCCGGTCAGGGAAGTCAATATTGTAAATTACGATATTATCAATGAGAAAAACATCATACCTGTTGCGCCATTGCCCGGAACAGAAAAAGAGGTTTTTAAAATTGACAGTTTACTTGAAGAAAAAAAATGGCAAATCGAGTATTTGACCGGTGAGGAGGCAAGTGAAAATAATTTAAAATCTCTTAATAGTCCCAGTATATTACATATTGCAACTCATGGATTTTTTCTTGGGGATGAGATATTGAAAAAGCATGAAAAAGTATTTGGGGTAAGGATAGACAAGGCAATGTCAGATCCATTATTAAGGTCAGGATTATTACTTGCAGGTGCCGGAGAAGCATTGAACTCGCAGGATTTCAGTTATTCAGCTGATAACGGAATATTTACTGCATACGAAGCATTGAATTTGAATCTCGAAAATACGAATCTTGTAGTTCTAAGTGCATGTGAGACCGGATTGGGAAAAGTATTAAAAGGAGAAGGTGTATACGGGTTGCAGAGGGCATTCCAAATTGCCGGTGCTGAAGATGTGATAATGAGTTTATGGGTAGTAAATGATATTGTTACCCAGGAATTAATGACAAAATTTTATAGGTATTGGCTCAGCGGAATAAATATTGATAAAGCATTCAGAAA
>JACRLY010000100.1:0-707 GCA_016219595.1 Ignavibacteriota bacterium
AATAAAAAAAGGTATATGCAAATTTATTGCATATACCTGTGTTTAACAATTTTTTTTGTTTACTTGGCAGGCTGTTGTTGTCCGGTTGCTTTTTCTTCCAGTATCTGCTGGAGAATCAAAGCTTGTTTTGGATCGGTAGACCCCACAATGCCTCTCACAATAACCCATTTGTCGTTTTCTTTTTTTAATGTTCTCTGAATTCTTAAAAATAAATGGGCAACTTTTTCTCCAATTGTCACATCGAATGGAATACCATAAATTATAGATGCAAATGATGCATTAGGGTCCATCTGTATGTGAATGTTTGTCATTTCACCGTATTTTTGTTTATCGAACAAATTCCACTGAGTCATAATTTTTTCCCTGTACTCATCAAACGTGTTAATGACTTCTGCTGAATCAGTTCCATAAAATCTAACTTCGCTCGCTAGTGTCTCTACAAGCCTTGACCAACTTTTGGCTTCCGATGCGTCATTGTATTCCTTCATTACTTTGACTATAGCTTGTTTTTCCTGTGTGATTTGTTCGGCTGTCAATTCTTTTTCTTTTGGTGCACAAAAGACTAGGATAAACATCATTGAAAAAAGCAGTAATAAACTTTTCATAACTAATCCCGATTGATTAACATTCTTTTATTTTAGGATAAATTTAACTAATAACCTTGAAAAAAAAAACATTATTCTGTAAAAATTAAAAAAATAAGTAAA
>JACRLY010000100.1:778-11882 GCA_016219595.1 Ignavibacteriota bacterium
AAAATTTTCTTTTTCTTTCCAATGTCTTGCAAATGGCATTTAAATTGAATTAATATAATATTATTATGATAAATTAAATGCAAGGAATTATGCAAATATCAAACATAGGAAATGCAGAAAAAATCCTGAAAACAGGTTCTGAAATAAGTGTAGAACAGCTTAAGGACAGTTCAAAACCCAATGCAGATAAACCAAATCAAAACCAAAATTTATCCAGATGGCAAAAAGATATACTCCTCACAGCACTCGAAAAGCTGGAGAATATTATTCAAATGGATGATATTCACCCTCTAAGCAGACAGAATGCTGCTCCAATTGAAACTTACCAGGAAGCTATAAAAGAACTTGAATTTGTCAAATCCCCTAAGTTCTCATCGGAGGCTTATGGCGCCCAGGCAAATCTCAATCCGCAGGATGTGATGTTTTTATTCACGGGTGATTAATTTTAAATACTAAATATTTAATTTAAAAGTCTGATTAAGAATATACTATCCTACTTGTTTCGGATTAAATAAATTATTATGTTCGTTATGTTAATCAGCATGAAATATGAAAATAATTGATTTATCACCTCAATACGAACAAATTTATTTTTGCTGTCTTGAAGACTGGTCTTACGAAATAAAAGAAGCAGGTAATCACAAAGAAAATTGGTACAATAACCATAAAGATAAGGGTATTAGGGTCAAGCTTGCAATGAATGACGAAGGTGATATTGGAGGTATGATTCAGTATATTCCAATTGAAAATACATTCGTTAACGGCAAAGACTTATATGTCATCTTATGTATCTGGGTTCACGGATTAAAAAAAGGAAGAGGCAATTTTCAGAAAAGGGGCATGGGCAAAGCATTGCTGGAAGCTGCCGAATCGGATGTAAGGGAATTAGGGGCTAAGGGTATCGTATCATGGGGAATCAGTTTACCTTTCTTTATGAAAGCAGCATGGTTCAAAAAAAGAGGATATGAAGTCGTTGATAAAGAAGGAATAATTAGATTACTTTGGAAACCTTTTTCAGTTAATGCCGCTAAGCCTTCTTTAATAAAGCAAAATAAACTTCCTGATTTAGTTCAAAATAAAGTAAACATTTCGTTGTTTAAGAATGGATGGTGCCCGGCTTTTAATATGGTTTACGAAAGAACACTTAAGGCTGTTATTGGTAATGAAGATAAAGTGGTTATTAACGAATTTGATGCAAGTGATATAAATGTACTTAATGAATGGGGTATATCAGATGCTTTATTTATCGATAATAAAAAAGTAAGAACAGGACCTCCACTTTCATTCAAAAAAATACAAAGGAAAATTAATAAACAAATCAGGAAATTACCTTCAATAACTTAGTTTTTTATTTCCTTGTTTTCAATTCAAAATAATTCTTATAATTTAATACATTACTAATTTCCAATTTGTAAAATTTTGGTCGGGATAAATATGAAAACACTGTTTATAATTTATTTAATGGCTTTTGCATTGATTTTCACTCAATGCAAAAAAATGGACGAAACGGAGGGTTCTCAAATGAGTTCAATCGACAAGACGACAATTGATAACACAATTAAAGAACTTGAAAAAAAATATGGCAGCACTAATGATTTCCGTATACAACACGGAGTCAATCAGGCAGCATCATTATGGATGAATGCCGATGGTACTCCTGAAGAATTTCAGAAATTCTGTACAGATTACTTCATCAATTCTGATGAAGATTTGGATAAATTATTCAATAGGTTACAGACAAATTTTGAATATATCAGAGGGTACTTCAGGCAAATTAATCGGGAATTGAACAAACCGCTTGCTCTCGATATTGGTGAAAAACTTCCAATTGACCAGGATTTCGGTGCTTATGACCCGTCAGCTCATTTTGAAGATGATTTCTACAAAAATAAAATTGCATTCCAGATATTATTGAATTTCCCATATTATTCATTAGATGAAAAAATCAAACTTGGACCTAACTGGACAAGAAAACAATGGGCTTATGCTCGTATGGCAGATATTTTCAATTCGAGAGTGCCTGCAGAATTGAATCAGAAAATATCAAAATGCCTGACAGATGCAGATTCATACATTTCAGATTATAATATTTATATGGGAAATCTTATTGACAAATCCGGCAAAACATATTTTCCTGCAGATATGAAACTCATCAGTCATTGGGGTTTACGTGATGAACTTAAATCTCATTATGGTGAGCCTGACGGCATCGAAAAACAAAAAATGGTTTATCAAGTTATGAAAAGAATAATCTCTCAGGAAATTCCCCTGGATATAATTAATAATGAAAAACTTAAATGGAATCCTTTTGATAATAAAGTATTAAACAACGGCAAAGAAATTCAATTTAAATCGGAACCTGATACCAGGTACAAATTCCTTCTCGATAATTTCAAGGCTATGAAAGCAGTAGACCAATACTGCCCTTACTACCCGACTTATATTAAAAGAAAATTCGACCAGGAATTCGAAATTCCACATGAAAAAGTTTACGATATGTTTGTGAAATTCATATCATCACCAACAGTAAAAAAAGTGGGTGAATTAATAAGTAAGCGACTCGGAAGGAAACTAGAACCCTTCGATATCTGGTATGATGGTTTCAAAGCAAGAAGTTCAATATCACAAGAACAATTGACTTCAACAACAAAAGCAAAATATCCCACTCGGGAAGCTTTCCAGAAAGAGCTCCCTGTTATACTAACAAAACTCGGCTTTAGTCCCGAAAAAACTGCATTTATTTCATCAAAAGTTCAGGTTGACCCATCACGTGGTGCAGGTCATGCTTCGGGTGCCGAAATGAAATCCGATATTTCGAACCTCCGAACAAGGGTCGGAAAAGATGGAATGGATTACAAAGGATATAACATTGCAATACACGAATTCGGTCACAATGTTGAACAGACAATATCACTTCAGGACGTTGATTACTATATGCTTGCCGGTGTACCGAACACAGCATTCACTGAAGCATGGGCTTTCGTTTTCCAGAAAAGAGACCTTGAACTGCTCGGGCTGAAAGAAACTAATCCGGACAAAGATTACTTGATGACACTTGACAATTGCTGGTCTGCATTCGAGATTATGGGTGTTTCTATCGTTGATATGGAAGTCTGGAAATGGATGTATGCAAATCCCGATGCAACTCCTGAACAACTTAAAGAATCAGTAATTAAAATTGCAAAGGATGTATGGAATAAATATTATGCCCCGATTTTCGGAGTAAAAGATGAACCGATACTTGCTATTTACTCGCACATGATTGATTATCCATTGTATCTGTCAGCTTATCCAATTGGGCATTTAATTGAATTTCAATTAGAGAAATTTCTCGCAGGAAAAAATCTCGGAACCGAGATGCAAAGAATTATCAAACAAGGAAGCATCCTGCCTGACGAATGGATGAAAGGTGCTGTTGGTAATGTTCTTTCTATTGAACCGACATTGGAATCAACAGAAGAAGCATTGAAATATATAAAATAATTTACGGTTGTAGGGGCAATTCACGAATTGCCCCTAAATCTATATTTCAAAATTGAAATCCAAATCCAAATGAATAACCCAAATCACTTGGTAGTAAATCAGAACCAAGTAAAAGTATCTGGAACAATCCGGCTTCCACCAAAATTGGTCCAAGCTTTAGTCCAAATGCTTCTTCAAGGATTGGCCCAAAAAAGAAATTTGTATTATTTCCAATTCTTTCTGTACCTAACATCAAAGTGACTCCTCCTGTCAGGCAGGGTCCCTGCATTGAGCTTAGAAAATAATACCTCGGAACATATTTTCCTCCAAATCCGAAAAACGATCCTTTAAGGTTGCTTGAAACATTTTCGACAGTTATTATATTTACGCCATATCCTACACCATGGAGAAACTGCTGCTCTTTATCATATTTGAAAGTAATATAATGAGCACCGTAACTTGATTTTAAAATATCCCCGGACAAATAAGTAATTCTTAATGATGCTAAAGAATTTTTTTCAAATTCATCCCTACGATATGCATTAATAACCGTCTCCTTTGGCTTCGAACTATCCAGTGTAAATTTTGGTAATGTGCTTTCGTTTGGGACAATATATATTGCACTATCATTGTAATATTTCATAAACTGTTCGGTACACTGATAAATCCCCTGATAGATCAGGTCTCCCAGATAATCCGTAACATCAATACCCGAACTAAATTCCCGTAATGACAATGTATTTATAACATTGGTTGTTTCTGAATTTAAGGGGTAAGAAAAATTCATTACACATTTAAAATGACCTGATTCATTCATTAGTCCATGCTTTTCAAAAACCAAAAAGGTATCTAAATTTATTGTTACGGGTACAAAATTATTCCCTGTTTTGCTTGTATCAAGAATTGTATTAACTGACTTCTGAACAAAATTATTAACCGATACATCGAGATTATAAGGAACTTTTCTATTGAATCCCCCGACTCTCGCAGTGCCTGCTGAATTTGGCTTCACACTTTCTTTACTAAGGATACGGTTATCATTAACTTTTATAACTTTGATATTACTATTGCTCAAATTACTGCTTCTATAAATATTATTTTCATAATCAGGCTGGAACAGCACTTCGCTTCCTCCACAGGAAAACAATAAAAAGTTTAATGGTAAGAAAATCAATGATAATAATTGACTAATAATATGAAATCTTTTCATTTTAGCACCAAAAGAAATATATAAAAATTGTGATTATACTCGTTTTGGATTTATTGAAATATTATGATTATTACTTATAAAATAATTCTTTAGTTATTATTTTTATTATAATACTTTTTGAATCAATTATCTCTTTTCAAAAGCTCATTAAAATTCGGTATCAATCCTTTAATTTCTTCTGCTAAATTGTTTATTTCACCCCGCAAGTCCCCATAATCCTTGTTACCGCAATGATATACTGATGCTGAAAATAGACATTTATCATTTGAATAATATTCAATTTTCTCAGAAGTACCACCGGTACAATCTTTACTTTCAATTTTTATTCCTAACCGGATTTTGTTTTTAACTAATGAATTTTTTATTAATTCAAATTGATTAGTATCTATTATAATTTCCTTTTCATTCAGAATATCTCCGTAACAATCAACTGTCAGATTGATTTTATTTTTATCAATAATAAATGTGTAACTGCGGTGGTATTCCGGTGGTACAGAACTGTCATAATATCTATAAATAATTTTACTTATTTTATCCAAGGGAATGGCATTTTTATTTTTTGAAAAGCATTTGTTACTAATCAATGGAGATGAAATAATTATAATTGAAATGAGTATACTTAATATTATCTTCATTTAACACCTCAATAAAAAAGTTAATTTAAGAATCAGTTTTTCTTCAGATTCTTCTTAGGATATTCATAAAACCTTACTTTTCCGGTTTCCTCTGTTAACAATGCCCAGCTATCTATATAAAAATCTATGCATAAAACAGCTGCTGTTGGTAAATTGTCAATATCCTCATCTGAAAGATAGTTTGCAAGTGCCGTCATATCGGGGTTATGACCAAACAACATCACACAATTCTTTGAATCATCTGTCATGCTTAGCATATTCAGAATTTCCTTCGGACCTGTGGTATATATAATTTCATTTGTTTGAATTGATTTTAAAGGGTATTTGAATTCCTTTGCAAACAATCTCGATGTTGTAATTGCTCTGACAGCGGGGCTTGAAATAATCAGGTCTGGTAATACACCCTTGTCTTTTACAAGTTTTGCCATTTGTGGTGCATCTTTGAGTCCTCTTTCATTTAAAGGTCTGTCAAAATCTGTAAGTCCGGCATTTTCCCAGCTTGATTTTGCATGTCTTACTAATATTAAAGTTTTCATTCAGGGTATTATTTATTAAAAAAATAATCTTGAGTTAAACTCAGATATTAACAATATAATGTAATTAATGTTAAAAGTCAATAAAAATGGAAAATTATGTTGTATATATTTCGGAATAATTTTTTACTGCAAAGGAACTGAAAAAACTTTCTTC
Organism: Ignavibacteriota bacterium; assembly: GCA_016219595.1. Taxonomy (GTDB): domain Bacteria; phylum Bacteroidota; class Ignavibacteria; order Kapaibacteriales; family UBA2268; genus XYC2-FULL-35-21. The sequence continues at coordinate 6,776 of JACRLY010000100.1, forward strand.
TCAGATTCTAATACGATTCTCACTTCTTCTGCTTTATCATATTTCTTCATTTTTGTATATGCAGTATACAACAGGATACATATCTGTTCACGAATTTTTTCTCTGTCTTTTTTATCAGTAACCTGCAGCCAGGCTCTTTGTTCAAAATATGCACTAAGATTGCCGACTACCCTGGGACAATTTTTTGATGTATCTTTTATTGATTTATTTATTTCATTCCAAAGCCTGGGTGCTACCTTATAACTTGTATGAACAACTTCCCCTGTTGTTGAGTCAACTTCACCGTTTGTATCATTAAATCTTTCGATTCTTTTTTCAAGCTGCGATATTATCTCAGGATTTGTGAAATCATAAACTTTATAATTTAAAGTAATTGGTGGACGAACTCTCACAATAACCGCAGTGTCACTTTTCGGAAATCCTTTGTCGTTCAGTTTTGTGATTATTTCCTTAGCTTTGTCATAATTGATATTAGTATTAACTAAAGCCAGACCTCCTCTCAACAATATATCTCCGAAAAAACCTGTGAATTTATTGAAATGCCTCAGCATCAACTGTCTCATGAATTGCCCTTGGTTATAACATCGCTGATAATCATCTCCACCAAGACCTTTGCGGCTTCTGAGTACCTGCAAAGTCGACCGCGGGTCTTTAAATCCGAACAATTCGATTATTCCCATCGCCTGTGAAAATCCTACTTCAACATAATAGTGTATCTTATCCAATCCTGCTATTCTGGCGATTTCGTCATAATAACCCTTCTGACCTTTTGTGGCATGCAATATCGTCAATTTGTTTTGTCCGCTTGTGTCAGGCATTCCTGCATCTGCAGGTGTATCCCTGGGAATCGAGGTTATTTCAACTATACCCTGGTCTATTAGAATTGAAATTACATGATTTGCATCCGCTCTTTTTGACCTAGTGCCCAGCCGTGCATCCACTCCTATCACAGCAATATTTATCCTTCTGCCCGTGAAAACACGTCTTACACTTTTTCCGGCTTGTGCATCAATTTGGTAATTGATATCTAAATCTGATTTCTCACTTACTCTGATTATACGGACATTTGTGTCCTCATCACTTATTACAGCTTTTAAAAAGTTCGTATCAGTTTTCTTATTTGAGTCTTTTTTGACTTGTGAGCTGTCAGTAATTAAAGGATTATTATTTTTATTGTTGTGAAATATTTCAGGTAAAGTAAATATCCCGATTATTACAATTAAAGCTACTATGATTAATATTCCTAATATTCTGCTTTTTTTATTCGAATCCGACATTTCATCTATATTATTATTTAACAATCTCAGTTATTATTTTCTAATTTTTTTGCTTCATCCCAGAGAGCATCCATTTCTTCTAAAGTCATATCGCTTAACAATCTCCCCTGCTCAGATGCTTTCTGCTCTATATATTTAAATCTGCGGATAAATTTATTACTCGAATTTTGCAGTGCTTCTTCTGCTACTACATCTTCAAATCGTGAGGCATTTACTATTGAGAATAATATATCACCAAGTTCTTCCTGTGCTTTCTTATGATTGTTTTGTTCGAGTTCGTGTTTCAATTCAGCCAGCTCTTCATCAATTTTTTTCCATGCTTCCTGCTTTTTGTTCCAATCAAAACCGACCTTTGAAGCTTTGAATTGTACACGTTGAGCCCTCAGTAATGCCGGTAAAGTTGGTGGCACACCATCCAGAATTGACTCCCTGCCTTCCTGCATTTTTAAATTCTCCCAATTTCTGAGAACATCCTTCTCGCCGCTCACTTCCACATCACCAAAAACATGTGGATGACGATGAATCAGCTTCTTCTGAATCCTCTTGATAACCTCAAGAATACCGAATGCATTTCTTTCTTCAGCCATAACACTGTGCATAATCACATGCAATAACAAATCCCCCAGTTCCTTGCTGAATTCCTTATCATCCTTATTATTTATGGCTTCGATTGTTTCGTAAGTTTCTTCTATCATCAGGTGTGCAATTGACTCATTTGTCTGGTTCCTGTCCCAGGGACATTCTTTCCTCAATATTTTTATAATATCAACCAGAACACCGAACTGCTCATTTATATCATCAGGATTCGACGCCTGAGGTATTTCTATTTTATTATTCATCAGAAATAATGTAATTCAAAATGTAAAATTAAACGATTTCAAAAATACAATTAATAATTATTATGGCAATAACTGATAATTGAACAGCATTAATATTAAAACCTTATAATATCCTTATTAACCTTAGTACAGCAAATGAATCGTCCACATCAACCTTATTAGCTTATTTAACCGGGAACAATGAACAAATAAGATTGTGTGAGGTGTTATAGTTTTGTTACTAAGGTTAAGTAATAACAGATAAGGTTTTTATGTTAAAAAATTTGATTAATTTTGCACTATTATGATAGAAAAAGAAAAAATAAATGATATAGTAAATATTATTGCTATGAACTGTAATCCTGACAAGATTATTCTCTTTGGTTCATATGCCAGGAATAATCCAACAGAAGACAGCGATATTGATTTACTTATCATTAAAAATACTAATACTCCAAAACACAAAAGGGGAAGAGAAATTCGTAAATATTTGTATGGTGCAATGGTTCCAATGGATTTGAAAGTATATACACCTGAAGAATTTCAAAATGAATTAAATGATAAGTATTCTTTCCTTTTTTCAGTTGCTAAGGATTTTCAAATACTATATGATAGAAAAAACTGACATATTGAATTTTATTTCAGAAAACAAGGATTTTTTCCAAGAGAAATTCTGTCTCACAAAAATCGGAATTTTCGGTTCTTATGCCAACGGCACAAATACAGAAAACAGCGATATAGACCTAATCGTTGAATTTGAAAATAACACTGAAGACCTCTTCCACAAAAAACAGGATATAAAAAACATCTTTAAAAATAAATTCAATCTCGAAGTTGATATTTGCCGCGAACAATTCATAAAACCGGTTTTTAGGAATCTTATTCTTAATGATGCAATATATGTCTAATAAAGAATTACAAATATTGTTTGCAATTATTGAAGCTATAGATAAAATTTTCAGTTATAATAAGAATTTAAAAGATTATATAGAATTTAGGAAACATAATCAAATCATCGATGCTTCACTAATGAATTTTGTTGTTATTGGAGAATTAACAAACAAACTATCTGATAATTTTAAAAGTAATAACTCACAAATTGACTGGATTTCAATAAAAGGTTTTAGAAATATAATAGCACATGATTATTTTGGTGTTGACTATGATGAAGTCTGGCAGATTATTAATAATGAATTACCTAAACTAAAAATTGAATTTCAAATGATAGTAGAACTAAATAATAATGATCAAAAACCCATGTTCTAAAAGCCACCCCCCATTCCTGAAAGGTGGCTTTTAATATAAATTTCCTATCGCATCAGCATTATCTTCTGTGTTGCCCAGCGGCTTTCGATTGCATATTTAATGAAATATATACCTGTAGGATAGTCTTTCAGATTTACAATTTGTTTACCTAATCCTACATTCTCAAATCTTTGTAATATTTTTCCGGTTATATCAACTATGAACATCTCGTCAACCTGTCCTGTCAATTCAACATTCAATTCACCGTTCGTAGGATTTGGATAGCACTTGATCCTGCCAACTAACTTTTCATAATTTTCAGTAGTCGAATCAATCCTCGAATCCCCCTGGTTGAGTATGTTTTCGTTCGGGTCAAGTCCCGCCAAAGCTTTTTCAGGATTACAATCAGGAACAGCCGTGAACTGTCCAATCAATCTAATGAACAAATCATTCAACAGTTCAACATCATATTTATCAGTTGATGGCTTGATATGCTTATCCCCTACTCCGCTTTCATCAGTCAGGAATACATAAGTTCCGTTCGTAGCAAGTGCCAATGACCTCATGAGGTACTCTGTTGATTTATCAATACCGCTGCATGTGACGGGTATAATTCTAATTCCCATCATCGAAGCCCTTGCGGTCAATTCTTTGAGTCGTGCTTTCACTTCGGGCGTGCTGTGAGGAGGAGCATCCAAAATCAGGAACATTAGCCTTGTTCTTGCTGTTTCACTCCAGGATATTTCATTAATTGCACTCTGCAATGCCAACTCTACCGCTTCCGGGAAATCACCGCCGCCATTTGCCTGTTGTTCATTAATAAATTCTGTTGTCTTTACTATATCAGCTGACAAATCGCTTTTCCGTGTAATGTATTCATCCTGAATATCCCTGTAGAAAATACTTCCCAGATTAATTTTTATATTCTTAAATTTATCTCCCAACTTAGAAATAATATCTTTCAATTCTTCTTTCAGATACTTTATTTCGTCTCCCATAGAACCTGTAGCATCAACTGCAAATAAAATATCAACATTTTCGGGTATACTGCAATAATCCTCAACTCTGACAACATTAATTCCATCATGAAATTTTTTAATATTATTAATGGTGGTTTTATATCCTTTATAATCAATTACAATTGATAAGCCCTGGTTTTCAACCGGGTCATTTGTAAATAAATTTCCCCAAAGTTCTGCCTTACCTGTGTTATCGCTTCTTCCTGTCCAAAGTACATCCCCATTCGTTGATAAAAGTTTTACTGTTGCATCAATTACAGGCATATTATCAAGTGTTACTAATTGTACAGTATATCTTTCAACCGGCTTGAATATCCATTCTTCTGAATAATGCTTACATGCGTTTTCCTCTATATCCTTCCACAAATCCCATTTACGAAAATCATTAACTTCTCCCGATGTCAATACTCCGGCTTTACCGCTTGATGTACCGCCTGAAGGTGGAACAGCTGGTGCTGCCGAACTGGTTTCTTCTGAAACTTTTCTTATATCATATACTGTCTCTCCTCTGGCTCCATCAACAGATATACTCAATGCCTTGCCTGTTGATTTTGCAACATCTTCTTTAGCACCACCATCCCTTGTCTTTTTCTTAGGTGTAGGTAGTAAAGGTGAATCTACACCCTTATCATAATCATCAGGTCCGCCTAACTTACCACCAACTCCAAAGGCTTCTTTAATCCCATCACCCGATTCATCTGTTCTATGACTTTTTGATAAACTTAAATTATTTGGAATAAATTCAATA
>JACRLY010000039.1 GCA_016219595.1 Ignavibacteriota bacterium
ATCAGTTGATGCATTAAATTTTACTGATTCAAAACCATATAGTAAAAGATTAAAGGAAAACTATTCAAAGACCGAATTGAACGATGCCATTACTGTCGGTTATGGGAAAATTGAAGGTAATTCCGTATCCTTTGGTTGTATGAATTTCGGATTCATAGGTGGCAGTATGGGAGCAGTTGTCGGGGAGAAATTTTATCGGGCTGCAAAATATTCTTTAGAAAATAAAGTTCCGCTTATTATTGTCAGTGCAACCGGGGGAGCTCGTATGCAGGAGGCTGCATTTTCCCTGATGCAAATGGCTAAAACGAGTTCAATATTGTCATTGCTCGAAGAAAATAAAATTCCATATATTTCTATTTTAACTGATCCAACCACAGGTGGAGTGAGTGCATCATTCGGAATGCTCGGAGATATTATAATTGCCGAGCCGAACGCATTGATAGGTTTTGCAGGTCCGAGAGTTATCGAACAAACTATAAAAAGAAAATTACCACAGGGATTCCAGAGAGCGGAATTTGTCCTTGAGCATGGTTTTGTTGATATGGTTGTCAAAAGAAGCGAACTTAAGAAAACTTTATTTGATTTAATTAGTTGGTTTGGACTTAATTAACTCTGTGTAATCCTGTACTTTTTAAAGTGTTTTAATAAATCTTAACACAAATTTAACTTCATATTTATTTGCACTTCACTGTGTAGTTCTAATTTTGTACCCGATATGATACTAACAATTCATAAATAGGGTTTAAAATGGAATTAACAAAAAAAAGCATATTAATTGACATATTATTAAATATATTCTTTAGCTTATTATTTGTTTACATTTCATTTGCTGAATTGAAACCACCACTGCTTACCGGGAAAGTGATCGACGGTTCAACAGGCGAAATTATGAGAGGTGCCAGTGTTTATGTTGTGGGTACCAAATGGGGAGCAAGAACGGATATAAAAGGTGAATTTAAAATTAAAGTACTTAATCCGGGTATATATACTGTTAAAGTTAGTTATATTGGTTACGTAGCTAAAGAAGTTTACCCTGTGAATGCAATAGATGGTCAAACAACAGATTTATCAACTATAATAATCAAACCACAATCGAATCTAACAGAAGAAATCACAGTACAGGGTGAGAGAATTATGAGTGGTGAAGGTGCAGTTCTTGCTCAAAGGAAGAATGCAGAACAAGTCAGTGACGGAATCAGCGCCGAAGAAATAAAAAAGACTCCGGACAGTGATGCCGGGCAATCATTGAGAAGAATTACGGGTGTAACTCTTGTTGGCGGTAAATATGTCTTCATCAGGGGTGTAAGTGAAAGGTATAACAATACAACATTAAATGGAACATCGCTTGCGTCAACCGAACCGGATAAAAAGGCATTCGCATTTGATATATTCCCATCTGAGTTTTTGGATTATGCAAGTATAGCCAAATCGTATACTCCCAATCTGCCGGGAAATTTTGCCGGAGGATTAGTCCAATTGAATACAATAGATTTTCCTCAGGGATTCAGTGTCAAATTAAGTATTTCACAGGCTTATAATGATATTATAACATTTAAAGATAAATCATTTCATTCATTTAATTCAAAAAATAATGAATTATTTGGTTTAGGTAGCAGAAATATAAATTTACCGGACGGAATTCCAACTTCCCCATCAGAGATGAGTCAATTGATGTATTCTCAAGTGAAGTCACAAGACCGGAATACCAGGTACGAATCACAACAACAATGGGAAATAATTGGTAATGAATTTAATAATAATAGCTGGAAACGCGATACATTAACAGCACCGCTTAATGGTTCTTATAAATTAACATTTACTGATATTTTCGAATTAGGAGGAAATGATTTTGGAATAATTGCTTCCGGGCTTATGAGTGGAGAATATACAAATAACAGATTAAGCAGGGGTGTTTTACTTTCAGATGGAGAATACAAATTTTATGGTAATGGATTGCAATCTACTTATTCAAAATCCCTGGGCGGTATATTAAATTTTGCTTATAAAATCGGTACTGACAATTCAATCAGTTGGAAAAATATTTATAATAACTCAATAGATAATGAAATGGTTAATATTGTTGGTAAAAAAGAAGAATCATATATAAAGCAAATCAGTTATGATAATGTACAAAAAACATTGATAGCTTCTCAGTTGGCAGGTGAACATCTATTGCCAATACTGCAAAATTCAATTCTTAAATGGAATTTAGGCTACTCGAACTCAATACGAAATGAACCTGATTTCAGACGACTTAGATATTCCAGGAATGACACAGCAGAACCTTATAGAATAGATATTGGAAATAATCCGCAGGGTAATGGAACTTTAGCAGGTAGATACTTTTCAAATTTGAATGAAGATGCATACTCAGGAGGATTAAATTTAGTACTGAAATTTCCTGAAGTAAAAGTTGAATTTGGAGGTTTATACGAACAAAAAAACAGGCAATTTTTAGTCAGGTCTTTCACAATAATTAAATCCGAATCAATAATTAAAAACTTTTATGATACTACTTATGAACAAGACCTTGAAAACTGGACAGATGATTATATATACGGATTATTAAATACAGAGACAGCCCCGGAATTATTATTCGAAAATCAAAATTTTAATTTACACGGTTTTGGAATATCTGAAGATTCACATGAAAGAGATTCATACCGGGCTGATGAAGGGGTATTGGCAGCGTATGCAATGGCTGATTACAGTATAGAACTATTTAAAAACAAATTAAGATTTATTGGGGGTTTCAGAGTTGAGAAAAGCAACCAGAAACTTCAGAGTTATTTTCCCCTTCAAAATAATAATGGAATCCAGGATGAATACGATATTTATGTTAACCAGAATTATATAGATATACTTCCATCATTAAACATGATTTATGAACTAAATAAAAATATGAATCTGAGAGTTTCGGCATCAAAGACATTAACCAGGCCTACATTGAGGGAATATGCACCTTTTACATTTTATGATTTTAAAACACAGGTAAACGTAAAAGGTAATCCTTATCTTCAAAGGTCATTAATTCAGAATTATGACATTCGATGGGAATTATTCCCAAATCCGGGAGAAGTTTTCTCTATCAGCGGATTTTATAAAATTTTCGATAATGCAATAGAAGAAACAATTCTGCCAAGTCCTGCAGAAATTTTCAGGTCTTATGACAATGCAAAAGGAAAAGCATATAATTATGGTGTTGAATTTGAAGCAAGATTGAATCTTGATTTTATTTCTGATATCTTAAGAGATTTTTCTTTTAATTCAAATTTAGCTTTAATAAAGTCAGTCATCACTGTTAATCAAGTAAACCAAATAGATACGCGCAGTATGTGCGGACAATCGCCATATACTATTAACTTAAACCTGAATTATAACAAACTGGAATGGGGAACAGCTTTCAATCTGAGCTATAATACTTATGGTAAAAGAATTGTACAGGTTGCTGACATAACAAAATATCAATTTTCTAACCCGCATATTTACGAATTACCAAGGAATGTTTTTGATTTTACTGTATCGCAGGTATTACTGGACATGTTCGAGCTAAGATTTGTAGCAAGGGATATATTTAATGAAAAATTAGTCTGGATGCAGGGAGGTCATGAAGTATTATCAAATTATTATGGAAGAGATTATTCTCTGAGCCTGAGTTACAAAATACAATAAAAGAAATTTGGACAGATTATTAAGTAATGTATTTTCTATTAAAAAATTAACCGCAAATATAAATCGAAAGACTACAATTGTTTAATATAATTATTTTTGGAGGAAATATGAATTCACTAAAAAACCTGAGCATTATTCTAATTGCTTTAATACTGCTTGGGTATAGCGGCTATGCACAGCTTATAATTAAAACACCAAAACAGAATGACAAGCTCCGATACGGAAGAAGTGTTTTGGTAAGCTGGGATACAAACGGAACATATAATAAAAATTTTAAATTTACCTGGAGTACGTCACCTTCAGGAACATGGGGTCCATTGCCTCTGCCTAAAGGTAAATCTACATTTAAAGACAGTACAAAAAACCAGGCTGCAATTGGTTCGGTATCAATTACATTTCCAAATCAACAATCATTGTGGTTGAAGATTGAAGAAGTCAATAATCCTTCTTTCAATGCTGTTGTAGGACCATTATCTGTTGTTGTTTCGAATCCATCACCGATTGATGAATATATTCAGGGGACAATAACGAGTAACAAAACGCTTACTGCAAATAAAATATGGGGCCTCAAAGGGGTAGTATTTGTAGCAAATGGTGCAACATTGACAATAGAACCCGGAACAATTGTTATGGGTAGTGTAGGAGAAACCTCTGCATTATGTATTAACCGTGGAGGTAAGATAATAGCAGATGGAACACCAACCAAACCAATTGTATTTACAAGTGGTGTTGTTGCAGGAAGCAGAGACCGCGGCGATTGGGGTGGTTTACTGATAATGGGAAAAGCACCAACTAACCTTGTCGAAGCACCTATCGAAGGCGGAATAGCTGATGATGCAAACACAAGAGTCAACGGTTGGTTCGGCGGAAATGACCCGAATGATAATAGTGGTATTTTGAGATATGTGAGAATTGAATTTGCCGGAATTGCAGAATCACCTGATAACGAACTAAATGGATTAACTTTAGGAGCTGTTGGTGCCGGTACAATAATCGACCACGTTCAGGTTTCATATTCAAATGATGATAGTTATGAATGGTTCGGGGGCACAGTCAATTGTAAACATTTAATTGCTTATAATGCAATTGATGATGACTTCGATACAGATAACGGGTACAGAGGAATTGTACAATTCGGATTGGAAAAAAGATTGACCGACGTAGCAGACCAATCGAACAGTGAAGCATTCGAGAGTGATAACGATGCAAGTGCCTCTGAGAAACAACCATTCACGAGTCCCTTGTTTTCTAATATTACCGTTATTGGACCAGTTCAGGACACAAGTTGGACAAAAGGAACGGGAGTAAGCGGAACTAATACATTTCATTCAAAATTTCTAACTGCAGCACAAATCAGAAGGAATTCAAGAATGGGATTAGCAAATTCGGTAATTTTCGGATGGCCCGGTGGAGTTGAGTTAACAAATCAAAATACAGTCAGAGCTGCTGAAAATGATTCTATATTAGTCAGGTACAATGATTTTTATGGAATAAAAGGAAATAAGTACTTTTATTTCGGAGGAGGTACTAATCCAACTGAGGCAGTAGACCTGAATTGGCTGAGCAAATCAGAATTCAGTAATAATTTCACAAATGGTTCAGGAATGGTAGATGCATTAGCTTATATTGAAAATGGATATAATATTGGTTCATTCAATCCATTACCTACAGCAAATGCTTCATATATGACATCAGCAAAATTTGATTATGGCAGACTGACAGACCCTTTTCTTGAGAAGGTGAGCTACAGAGGAGCATTTGGTTCAGACAGGTGGGATTTGGGCTGGTCTGAATATGACCCTGTTAATAAAGAGTATAAGGTAACAGGGATTGATGATATTCAGAGCTCGAATGATAAACAAATCATAATATATCCGCAACCTGCCAATAAAATTTTGAATATAAAATTAAATTCAATAGAAAATCAAAATTCTATTTTAAGAATATCAGATATCAACGGGAAAGAAATAAAAGGATTAAATATTGATTTTCTAAAATTCGGTGATATGAGTGAATATCAAATTAATACTGAAGAATTAACAAATGGAATTTATATATTGGAACTAATTACTACAAATTATATTGCCCCCCAATTGCTTATCATAAATAAGTAAACCTAAACCCATGAAGGTGTGCTATTTAAGTATAGTACACCTTCTTAATATTAATTAAATTCACGTGAAAATAAACTTAACTGAATCTTAACAATTCCTTAACTTTTGCTTCATTTTAGAATTTTAATTTTGTAAACGAATTACTTAACACAAAATTAATTAGATGAAAACCATAACTTCATACATAAGGGGTAATTTTGTAAAAAGAATACAATTACCTCAAATAAAATCGAAAATCCAATTTATTTCAGTTTTGTTAAATATTAAAAAAGAGGGAATTGTATGATAAAAGTAACAATGAAAAATTGTGTATTTATTTTTATGGGATTAGTTGTTATTTTTTATTCAAGTTTAAAAATGAATGGTGAAGACAAACCAAAAAGCGATGTATTTAATTTCAACGTTTTAAGTTACTTAGCATACGAAGCGAATATTAATAATGGAGAATTGAAAGATAACCAATTTAAAGTTAACAGGTCTTATATTACCGTAAAAAAGAATGTTTTCGATTGGTTAGGTTTCAGAACAACGATAGATGCGTATCAGGATGATTTTGGCGATTATAAAGTTAGATTGAAATATGCTTATGCCAATTTCAAATTCTCAGATTTTGCAGTTTTCACTAAACCGAATATTGAATTCGGACAGGTTCACACTGCTTGGCTTGATTTCGAAGAGCATTTGAATTATTACCGTATGCAGGGAACAATGTTTATGGAAAGGGCAGGACTTTTCAATTCAGCAGATTTCGGATTGACTGCATCCTGTTTGCTTGGGGGCGAAATGGATGAAAATTATAAGAAAACAGTTAATAAAGAATATGCAGGTAAATTTGGAAGCTTTGCATTAGGATTATATAATGGCGGGGGATATAGTGCCAAAGAAAATACTATCAGTAAAGTTATTCAAACAAGATTAACAATTCGTCCAATAGCTGAAATACTACCCGGATTGCAATTGTCTTATCACGGAATATTTGGTCAAGGAAATCTGATTAAAGGTGATACAATTCCTGACTGGGTAGTAAATGCCGGAATGTTATCCTTCGAACACGAATATTTTACTTTCACTGGACAATTCGAAACCGGTAAAGGGAATTTAAAAGGGACTTTTATTAATTCACAAAATGAAGCAATTAACAATCAGGGATATTCGGTTTTCGCTGAAGGAAAGCTCGGAGAAAATTTCAGAGTGATTGGAAGATATGACCATTTTGACCCTAATACAGATAAGGACAATGATTCAGATGACAGGATAATTCTTGGATTTGGATATAATTTCGGGAATCAGAACATTTTATTACTTGATTTTGATAAAAGATTTTATGAAGATAAAAGTAAATCTGACATGAATCTATTAAAATTAACAATGCAGGTAAACATTTAATTAATCATAATTAATAATTCACAATTTAAATTAGGATAAATATGAAAAGAACAACATTTATAATTTTAGCTTTAATTATTTCCTGGACAATTCAAAGTAATAGCCAGAATATGAAAGCTCTGAAAGAAAAGGCTATGGGCTCATCGGAACTACTTGGTGCAGGAGCTACTTTTCCTTTTCCATTTTATTCAAAAGTATTCGATGAATATAATAAAATCAAAGGAGTAAAGGTAAATTATCAGGCTATAGGTTCAGGTGGTGGTATTAAGCAATTGACAAGTAAAACTGTCGATTTCGGAGCAACAGATGCTTTTATGGATGACAAGGAACTTTCTGATGCAGGCAAACCAATAATACATATTCCAACTTGCATCGGTGCGGTTGTAATTACATATAATTTACCCGGAAATCCCAAATTGAAATTTACAGGTGATGTAGTATCCGCGATATTTCTTGGAAAAATAACAAGCTGGAACGACAAAAGAATTACTTCGCTAAATAAAGGTGTGAAGTTACCAAACCAAAAAATAGTTGTTGTTCATCGTTCCGATGGCAGTGGAACAACTTTCATATTCAGTGATTACCTGACAAAAGTTTCAAAAGATTGGGAATCAAAAGTAGGAAGAGGAAAATCACTTAACTGGCCTATTGGATTAGGTGGTAAAGGAAACCAGGGAGTAGCAGGATTAGTACAGCAAACACCAGGTTCAATCGGTTATGTTGAATTGGTTTATTCAAAAAGCAATAACATGCCTGCCGCATTAATAAAAAATGCATCAGGTAATTTTATTGAACCGACAATGAGTTCAGTTAGTTTATCTGCCAATATAGAATTACCTGCAGACACACGCGTTTCATTAACTAACAGTAATTCTGCACAGGGTTACCCGATGAGCAGTTTTACATGGTTAATACTTTACAAGGAATTGAATTATAATAACAGGGATAATAAACACGCTAAAGCACTTGTAGATTTAATTTGGTGGATGGTTCACCAGGGAGAGAAATATGCACAGCCTCTGAATTATTCTCCCTTACCGCCACAGGCATTAAAAAAAGCAGAAACAATATTGAAATCAGTTACATATAACGGGAAGCCAATACTTAAGTGAAAAAATTAATTAATAAAGATAAAATTTTCAGAGGCATATTATATGCCTCTGCTTTTTTTCTTATTGTTTTACTTTTCGGCTTTTTTATTACTTTCATTTTGGAATCATCAGAATCATTAGCCAAATTCGGATTCAGTTTTATTACCGGAAAACAATGGGACCCGGTTGATGGTCATTTCGGTGCTATGCCATTTTTATTAGGTACTCTGATGACATCCTTTCTTGCTTTAATAATATCATTCCCTGTATCAATTATGATAGCAGTATTTCTCAGCGAATATTTTTACAAAGGATTTTTCCATAATATTATTAAAACAGCAGTTGAATTACTTGCCGGAATTCCATCGATTGTATTCGGATTTTGGGGCTTATTTACTCTAGTACCACTGATAAGAGAATTTCAGTTAGCAATAGGTATTGAACCTTATGGCGTTGGTATTTTCACATCTGCCTTAGTTTTGTCAATTATGATAATACCATATACTGCATCAATTTCCAGGGAAGTGATATCAATGGTACCGACAGATGTAAAGGAAGCGGCATATTCATTGGGAGCAACAAAATTCGAAGTAATAAGAAAAATAATATTACCTTATTCCGGCTCAGGTATTTTTGCAGGAGCATTGTTAGCATTAGGAAGAGCACTTGGTGAAACGATGGCTGTAACTATGATTATAGGTAATTCTAATGGAATGCCTGATTCAATTTTCGCACCGGGGAATACTATGGCTTCGGTTATTGCTAATGAATTCACTGAAGCAACTGACAGTACTTATGTCTCGGCATTGATAGAAATAGGATTGTTATTATTTATTGTAACTGCATTAATAAATCTTATAGGAAAATATATTATAAAGAAAACAGTTCAGTTTTAATTATAAGGAAAATAAAATAAGAAATGCTAATTGAAAATAATCAAAATATTGAAGTAGTAATTGAACAATCAAATAATAGATTGATAACCAATGAAAAAAAATTAAAAATTAGGATTATTAAAGATAAAATGTTCAAGTATACCACAGTAGCCGGTGCATTAATTGTTACTCTGTTGTTAGCATATATTATTTTTTATATTGCAAAAAAAGGGATTAGTTCAATCAACTGGACTTTTATTACAGAATTGCCAAAACCACCCGGAGAATTTGGCGGCGGTGTTTCTAATGCTATTGTAGGTACATTGATTATGATTGCAATTGCTGCAATAATTGCAGTACCTGTTGCAATTGCTATTGGTGTGTACTTATCAGAGGATAAAAAAACAAAACTTTCGTATTGGGTTAGGACAGGGCTGGAAATTCTTCAGGGTATGCCTTCGATTTCCATCGGAATAGTAGTATATGTTTGGGTTGTGCTTCAAATGGGAAGTTTCAGTGCTTTGTCAGGAGGAATAGCGTTAGCTATTATGATGCTGCCGGTTGTTGCTAAATCAACGGAAGAAACACTGAAAATGGTTCCGTATTCTCTTAAAGAAGCTTCAATGGCTCTTGGAGTGCCTTATTATAAAACTCTGCTAAAAGTAGTAATACCTTCAGGACTTAGCGGAATACTTACGGGGATTCTTATAGCAATAGCCAGGGTAGCAGGGGAGACAGCTCCATTGCTTTTCACATCGTTCGGTAATCCATTCATGAATGCGAATGTTTTGAAACCAATGAACTCACTTCCCTTAGTGATTTTCAATTATGCAAGCAGTCCTTATAAGGAATGGCACTCGTTAGCATGGGGTGCTTCTTTTTTATTAATTGTGATGATATTAATTTTAAACATAACGGCAAAAATTATTTCGAGAAAATGGAAAATCAAGTTCTAAATATAGAAAATTTCAGCTTTTATTATGGTAATACACAAGTATTGAAAGACATTAATCTTTCAATTGAGAAAAACCGTGTAACAGCTATCATGGGACCTTCCGGATGTGGAAAAACCACTTTGATTCGTGCCATAAACAGGATGCATGAACTAACAGAAAACACAAGGACCGAAGGAAATATAAAATTAAATGAAGAAGATATTTTTAAACTTGACCCTATTACAGTAAGAAGAAAAATCGGAATGGTATTTCAAAAGCCCAATCCATTTCCAA
>JACRLY010000106.1 GCA_016219595.1 Ignavibacteriota bacterium
GCATGCTAGAAGTTGTCAAGCATTTGGTAAAAGTAGAAGAAGTTGCTAATTAATAAAGAGTTATTATTAATATGAAACACATAGGAAATCTGGCGCACGCTGAAGGTGCAAGACATAAGAAGAAAAGAATAGGAAGAGGTCCCGGTTCGGGTTTTGGCGGCACGTCAACCAAAGGACATAAAGGACAGCAATCCAGAGCCGGTGCGAGAGTGCATATCTGGTTCGAAGGCGGTCAAATGCCTTTGAACAGGAGATTGCCCAAGTTCGGTTTTTATAACCGCAACAGGGTTGATTACCAGATTGTAAACGTCGGTAAACTCCAGGAATTGGCGGAAAAGAATAAAATTGAAGACAATAAGATAAATTTTGATATTTTATATAATCTTGGTGTTATCAGTAAAAAATCATTGCCGCTTAAAATTCTCGGCAACGGTACTGTTAATACCGCATTGAAGGTTGAAGCACACAGTGTTTCTGCATCGGCGAAGCAAAAAATTGAAACTGCCGGAGGGACCGTAACGATTCATGAGTAGTTTTGTTCAGACATTTCAGAATATCTTCAGGATTGAAGAGCTAAGGAAGAGGATTATTACCACTCTGCTTATACTCGTTGTTGTAAGAGTAGGTGCTCATATAACTCTTCCCGGAATTGACATTGGTGTACTTCAGGCAACTGCAGGCTCCGACGAGGGAACCCTTTTCGGTTTGTTCGACTTGTTTGTCGGTGGTGCCTGGTCGAATGCCGCAGTATTTGCACTTGGTGTAATGCCTTACATTACAGCTTCAATTATACTCCAGCTTGGTGGAATAGTCGTACCGGAACTCCAGAGGCTGCAGAGAGAAGGGGAAGAAGGAAGAAGAAAGATAAATCAATGGACCAGGTGGCTGACTGTTCTGATTGCTGCATTGCAGGCTTACGGAACAAGCATTAGGCTGTTGAACACTCCAACTTCAGGCTCTCCGCTCGTACCGGTTAATCCGTTTTTATTCACAATGTCAACTGTGTTCCTTCTTACAGCAGGGACAGTATTTATGATGTGGCTCGGTGAGCAGATTACAGACAGGGGAATTGGCAACGGTATTTCATTAATTATATTTATTGGTATTATTGCAAGGCTGCCTGCCTCTGCATTCCAGGAATATAAATTAATTGAAGTCGGTCAGAGAAATTGGATTGTGGAACTTATAATTTTAGTAATTCTTGTTGCTATCATTGCAGGAGTTGTGCTTGTTACTCAGGGGGCAAGGAGGATACCTGTACAATATGCCCGAAGGCAGGTCGGACGAAAGGTATACGGAGGAACAACACAGTATATTCCGTTAAGAGTAAATACGGCAGGTGTTATGCCAATTATTTTTGCTCAATCTCTTATGTTTGTTCCTAATACAGTTTTAAGCTTTTTTCCGGACGTGGAATTTTTAGCTACACTTGCAAATCTTTTCAGCGACCGTTCCTTTGTTTATGCAGGAATTTACGGATTGATGATAGTCTTTTTTACTTATTTTTATACTGCGATTGTATTTAATCCCAAAGACATTGCAGACAATATGAAAAAACAGGGTGGATTCATTCCCGGAATCAGACCGGGTAAACCAACCTCTGAATATATAGACCAGATATTAACGAGGATAACATTGCCGGGCTCGATATTTCTAGCGATTATAGCGATATTACCGACATTTGTTACAAGTATTTTTGCGGTTACAAGTAGCTTCGCTTCGTTCTTTGGAGGTACAAGCTTGCTGATCATGATAGGCGTGGCACTTGATACATTACAGCAGATAGAGTCATACCTGCTGATGAGACACTATGACGGCTTTATGAAAAGCGGAAGAATTAAAGGCAGGGTCGGACAAGGTGGGTTCTGATATACGGGTAATATTATGAAATTCCCTTATATAAAAACCGAAAATGAAATCAGCAAGATTGAAAAATCGTGCAGAATAGTTGCCGAAACACTTATTTTACTCGAAAAGTATATGCAGCCCGGCACCGAAACACTTGAGATTGATAAAATAGCAGAAGAATTTATTTTATCAAAAGGTGCAAAGCCGGCATTCAAAGGGTATATAGTAGACGGAAAAAAATTTCCATATACACTTTGTATTTCGATTAATGATGAAGTTGTTCACGGAATGCCCGGGAGAAGAAAACTTCAGGAAGGGCAGATTGTTTCGGTTGACTGCGGGGCAGAGCTTGACGGGTATTTCGGTGACAGTGCCGTTACTTATGCAATCGGTAATGTCAGTGAAGAAAAGACCCGGCTTATGAAAGCTACGCAGGATGCACTGATGCTGGGAATTAAGCAGGCTATTAGTTATAATAAAGTTTATGATATATCGAGAGCTGTCCAGGAGTTTGTAGAAAGCAAAGGCTATTCGGTAACCAGGGAGCTGGTTGGACATGGAATTGGAAAGCATTTACACGAAGAACCTCCTGTTCCGAATTTCGTACCGCCGCTTCTGCACAGGTCGAAATATCCAAATGTAAAGCTTGAAAAAGGAATGGCTCTGGCTATAGAACCGATGGTTCATGCAGGGACAAAATTAGTAAAAACGGAATCTGACGGCTGGACTGTCAGGACTGTTGACGGTAAACCGGCGGCTCATTATGAGCATACGGTTATTGTAGATGACAGTTATCCTTTAATTTTA
>JACRLY010000040.1 GCA_016219595.1 Ignavibacteriota bacterium
AGGTAGTGGTGACGGCAATTGGTCTTGAGCGGGAGAAGAAGTCGCTGGGTTATTCGGTGGAGGAAGTTGGCGGAAAGATAATAAGTGAGTCGAGAACAACGAATCTGCTGAATACGTTGACAGGAAAGGTGGCAGGGGTTCAGGTGACTAATTCATCGGGAACACCGGGAGCTGCATCGTATATACAGATTAGAGGAGCAACTTCGATAACTGGTGAGGAGCAGCCGTTGTTTGTTATTGATGGTGTGCCGATTGATAATAGTATGAATTATAGCGGAAATCCTGATGATTTGGCAAATAATTTGTTGGAAGGTGTGGGTTATTCGAACAGGGCGATAGATATTAATCCTGACGATGTAGAGTCGGTGAGTGTATTGAAGGGACCTGCAGCAACGGCATTGTATGGAATCAGGGCGGCAAGCGGAGCGATAATAATAACAACAAAAAAAGGGACAGTTAGTGAGGGTGAACCGATTAATATAGGTTTCACAGTTACGACAACGTTTGAAGAAGTAAATAAAATGCCTGAAATGCAGGATAAATATTCTCAGGGTCAATTGGTGGATGCAAATGGTAAAAGAATGGGACAAGGGGGATTTGATATAAAAACTGCAGTTCCTACTTATAGAGGACCTGATAAACATGAATCTTTATCATGGGGAGCACCTATCAGCAGTTTATCATGGGATGGTAAAGCGAGTATTTATGATAAGAACGGCAATATAGTTCTTAGCTCTGACCCGAGTGCAGTAAAACCAGTAACACCATATGATAACATTGATAATTTCTTCCAGTTGGGTTCATCATATACGGAATCACTCAATATGGCTGGAGGAACAGAATTTGGTTCTTATTTCTTCTCATTGTCAAATTCAACATCGAAGGGTGTTGTGCCTAGGAGTACATTCGACAGAACGACAGTGAGAATTACCGGAGATGCAAAAATATCAACAAGATTGAAAGCATCGGGTTCAATGAGTTACAGTAATTCAGGCGGAACGCGTATTCAACAAGGTTCGAACACATCAGGTGTTATGTTGGGATTATTGAGAACAACACCAACTTTTGACAATTCGAATGGATTTGGAGAAGACGGTGTAACAGCAACTGAATCTTACATGTATGGTAATGGTAATCAGAGAACATACCGTGGCGAAGGATTTTATGGAGCACCTTATGGATATTATGATAATCCTTTATGGACAGTTAACAGGAACCAATTTAAAGATAATGTAGACAGGTTTATCGGCTATTTCCAGGTGAATTATTATGTAGCAGAATGGCTTGATGTCATGTATAGGTTAGGTGCAGATATTTATTCTGATAAAAGAAAAATGGATTTTGCTATCGGTTCATCAAATGTTCCAGCAGGACAAATACAACAACACGAATTGTATAATAGCGATATAAACTCTGATTTAATATTTACTTTCACACAAAAACTTACAGATGATTTATTTGCAAAGTTTTTACTTGGAAATAATATGTTCCAGTCAAAAGGTTCGAGTTTATATGTGCAAGGCGATGGTCTGATAATTCCGGATTTCTATCACTTGTCAAATGCTTCAAGCCAAATATCGAGGAGAAATGAAGGAACATTAAGAAGAATGGCATTTTACGGTGATTTAACTTTAGATTATAAGAGTATGATATATTTGAATGGTACTATAAGGAATGAAATGTCAACGACTTTGCCTGAAGCAAATAATTCGTTTTGGTATGGTGCCGGAAATTTGAGTTTTGTTTTTACTGAAGCTTTCAAGGATGCATTTGAAGGTGGATTTCTGTCATTTGGAAAAATCAGGTTGAATTATGCTGTTGTTGGTAAGGATGCGGCGATGTACAGCACTACAACACCCTTTATCCCGGCTACTTTTACTGACGGATGGACAGCAGGAATATCATTCCCATTTATAGGAAGAGTTGGTTATACAATGGGAGATATACTTGGCAACGATAAGTTAAAACCTGAAAAAACAAATTCATTCGAAGGTGGAATTGACTTAAATTTCTTTGATAATATGTTCGGATTGAATTTAACATATTATACAACAACAAATGTTGACCAGATATTTAATGTCCCTGTATCACCTTCTACCGGTTATTGGAGAATGGTTATGAATGCAGGACAAATGTCCACAACAGGATTTGAAGGAATTCTTACAGCAACTCCTGTTAATGTAAATAATTTTAAATGGGATATTGCATTGAATTTTTCAACCTATAAAAACAATGTAGATAAACTTGCAGACAGTGTAAGCAATATATTCATTGGTGGTTTTGAAGGGTCATCAATCAGAGCAGTCGCCGGCAAACCTTACGGTACAATCTTTGGCTTCGGCTGGTTGAGAGATGCTAATGGTAATGTGATAGTCAATGATGATCCCGGCTCTGCAGATTATGGCTACCCTATTCTTGATGCACTTGAAAAAGATTTTGGAAGTGCAAATCCTGACTGGTTAATGGGAATTAGAAATACTTTAACCTAGGAAGGATTATCATTCAGTTTTCTAATTGATATCAAACAGGGTGGAGTAATGTGGGATGGTACCCGTGGCGCATTGTATTATTTTGGTACATCTGCAGGTACTGCCGACAGAACTTCCGATTTAGATTCAATTCACACATTTTCGGGTGTTAAAGGTCATTTTGATTCAACCGGTGTATTAGTTACAAACGGACAAAATAATGATATTAAAGTACCTTATGGACAAGGTTGGTTAGCATTTAATAATGGTAATGGGTTTTATGGAAGCAACACTGAAGATTTCATAGAAGACGCAGGATGGATAAGACTTCGGGAAATTAGTTTATCATATCAATTGCCGAAATCAATCATAGAATCAACACCATTTTCTGATGTAATTGTAACATTTACAGGAAGAAACCTGTGGTTGAGTACGGATTATAAAGGAGTTGACCCGGAGACAAATTTGATGGGTTCATATAATGCACAGGGTTTAGACTATTTCAATATGCCCGGAACCAGGACATATAACATTTCACTCAACGTGAAATTCTGATTAATTGGTAAATATTTTATTAATAATAAAGAAGAAAAATTATGAAAACAAAAATATTTAGTTTACTGATAACATCAATATTACTCCTGGCATCTTGTGGTAAATGGATTGATACCGGTTTGAATGTGGACCCAACAGCACCAAGCGATGCATCACTGAATGTAATCTTTCCTACAACACAGGCAAGTACTGCTTATGTTTTAGGTGGTGATGTTAACAGGTTTACAGCTTTATTTACCCAACATATAACAGGAGTAACAAGACAACATTTAGCACTATATCAATATAGTGTTACAGAATCCGATATAAATAATGCCTGGGTAACAATGTACACAGGTCCTATGATGGATTTAAAAATAATGATTGATAAATCACGTGCTAATGGTTCACCGCATTACCAGGGTGTTTCAGAAGTCATGATGGCATTTTGCCTGGGTATGTGGACTGATATATTAGGTGATATACCCTATTCGGAAGCTTTCAAAGGAAATGACGACTTGACTCCGAAATTTGACCCACAGGATGATATTTATAAATCAATTCATGGTTTATTGGATTCTGCTATAATTCATTTAGGAGCATCGACAAGTAATTATGCACCCGCAGATGATGATATTATTTATGCAGGTGATATATCGAAATGGATTAAAGCGGCATATACATTAAAAGCAAGATTTCATCTACATTATAAAGAATATAGCCAGGCATTGACTGCTTTAGGAAATGGGATGGCATCAAATGGCGATGATATGAGATTTGGTTTCGGAAATGCAGAAACCGAAGCAAATCCCTGGTATCAATTTGTTACCCAACGAGGCGATATTTCTATGGGTGAACCATTAATGATAATGATGAATAATCTTAACGACCCGAGGAGACCTGCATACGCAAGTTATGACGCAGATACATTGTATTCAATTGATTCTCCCTTAGGACCATATTATGCATCAATAAATTCACCAGTTGAATTTATTACATATTCAGAAGCAAAATTTATTGAAGCTGAATGTAAATTCGAGAACGATAAAGCAGGAGCTTATGCCGCATATCTTGAAGGAATTACATCATCAATTCAAAAGTATGATGCAACTGCCGATGTAGCTGCTTATCTTGCTCAAGCAACAGTAGGTGTAGGTGAAGCGAACCTGACTCTCAAGAATATTATGGAACAAAAGTATATTGCGATGTATACACAATATGAAAGCTGGGTTGATTGGAGAAGAACAGGATTTCCAGTTTTGAATCCAACCGTTGGATCTCAGATGATTCGCAGAATTCCATATCCTCAAAATGAAAGATTCTTTAACTTTCTAAATCTGAGTGCTGTTCCCGGATATTCACAGCAAAAAGATTTTATGTTTACTAAAATGTCCTGGGATAAGTTATGGAATCCGTGAGAATGAATTATTTATTCTAATTATTTAAGGGGCAGATTATTCTGTCCCTTTTTTTATTTTTGATGTTATGGAAATTACTATTAACACGATATTGAAAGCTGAAGGATTTGCAGAGTCAGAACCGAATCATTCTTCTAACATATATGTTGTGATTGATGTTCTGAGGGCCGGCACTACAATAAATACTGCCCTAATCAATGGTACTAAGGAAATTATTCCCTGCAAAACGATAGATAATGCAAAGGAAATTTATGATAAATTTCCTGTAGGAAAAGCATTACTTTGCGGCGAAAGGGATGGGATTAAACCCATTGGTTTTGATTTGGGAAACTCTCCTTCTGAATTTATAAATGAAATTGTCCTAAATAAAACACTAATTATGACAACCACTAATTGCACAAATGCAATATCGAAAATTAAGAATAATGGTGAAGTCTTAATTGGTTGTTTTGTAAATTTTTCAAGTGTATTAAATTATATACATTCAAAAGTTGAAGAAAATGCAATTGATATAACTTTTGTATGTGCAGGTGATAATGGGGAACAATCATTTGAAGATACAATTTGTTCTGGTGCATATATCAATTCGATTGTAAATAGGTATGAAAATTGCTATTTAAGCGAGGTAAGCAAATTTGCATTGAATTGTTTTTTGGAATCGGGAACTGATTTAAGAAATATGTTTTATAATTCAACACATGGGAAGAAGTTGAGAAGTTTAGGATTTGAAAAAGATATTGAAATGGCAATAGAGTATGATATGTTTGATGTTGTACCTATTTTTAGAGATGGAAGGATTATAAGCTTAGTTAATAGTTTGAACGAGAGAGAAAAAAAGGGTTGATTTTTTAAGTAAAAGTTGTTATATTTCGTTACTTACATTGCAGCATAATGACGGAGTTTGAGAATGAGAACTGTTTTTAAAGAAGCAGCTCTACAAAAGGAGATTCATCTAAATTTAAAACTGAACCAAAAGGTTTATGGCAGTTCAGAATGATAGCAGTATTAATATTATTATTTTCTGCACTTCTGACAATTGCATTAATATCATATACTCCTAAAGATGAAATTAATTCTCAGCTGAATTGGAGTGAGATTTGGGGATTAATAACCGGCAGTAATTCAGTTTATTCCAAAATTGGAATGATTAGCAACTGGCTCGGATTGGCAGGAGCTATAATCAGTAATTTCCTATATACAAATACATTGGGATATATAATTATTCTTATACCTGCTATAATAACATTGTGGGGATTGGATTTGTTCAAAACCTATTCAATAAGTGAAAGAACAATTAAGCTGACAATAATATATTTTGTGTTCGCATTAATGTTTTCCGCAACATTTGGAACATTTTCACTTTTCGGTTGGTTTCCTGATTTGACAAGGCAGTGGTATGGAAGTGTTGGTGAATTTACAGCCAGGTTAACTAATAATCTAATCGGAAATATTGCGGGAATTTCAATTTATATAGCAGCAATGATTTTAACAATTGTTATTGCATTCAAAATTGCACTGAAAGATGCTCTGAGAGAAGCAGGAGAATTTTTTAGCCCAGTTAGCTCTAAATTGAAACCTGTTTTCGGAAAAGTAACAGATACCGTAAGTTCAGAATTAGATAAGTTCGCCTATAAAACAGTTGAACAATCTGAAAAGTTAAATATCGAAAACCTTGTACCTTTCACAAAAACCGGTCTAATTAACCGGTCAAGTTCCGAAAATTATAATAGTGCAGAAGAATTCATTGATGAACAGGAGGAGTTTGAACCTGAAGAGCCAGTACGCATAATTAGAAGAAATCTCAGTATCGATGTGAACAGGAATCAGAGTATTGAAAGTGAAGAACCGATATCGAGTGTTAATCCTAAAATATCAGATTTCACGAAAATAAATACAATTATTAATAATGAAGAAGAAATACTTAATTCTGTTAATAAGAGAGCAGAATCAATTTCAAACCATGTAGAAACAAGTAACAAAGGGAATAAAATATCAGAGCAATCAGTTAATGATTTACTTGAAAAATTAAAATCGGATTTAGTCGCGAAACATATTCTAATAGATGAAGAAACACCATCGAATGAAAAACCTCTTACGATTGAGGTTAATGAAACACCCGCAGAGACTAAAGTAGAAACCAATTTCTTCAATCCATTAAGCACATCAATTCATGATGAAAAAATAAAGTATAAAGTGCCTGCACTTGATTTTCTTGAAGATGAAGAAACGGTAACAAAAGTAAACGAGGAAGAATTAAAAATAAATGCAAAGATATTGCAGGAAAAATTAGAAACATTTAAAATAATAATACAAAATTTAACTGTTACACCCGGTCCTGTGGTAACAATGTATGAATTTGTACCTGCACCCGGAATAAAAATAAGCAAAATAGAAAGCTATGCAGATGATATTGCAATGGCATTGAAAGCAAGAGGAATAAGAGTACTTGCACCTATTCCCGGCAAAGGCACGGTAGGCATAGAAATACCAAATCATAAACCGACACTTGTCAGACTCGGTAATGTAATAAAATCAAATAAGTACCAGCAAAGTGATTATAAACTCCCGATTGCTTTAGGTAAAACAATCTCCGGTGAAGTTTATATGACAGATTTGACGAGAATGCCTCACTTATTAATAGCTGGCTCTACAGGTTCAGGAAAAAGTGTAGGTATTAATTCAATTATAACATCATTAATATACAAACTGCATCCAAAGGATTTGAAGTTTGTCATTATTGACCCAAAGAAAGTAGAATTAAGACAATATTCTGCTTTAAAAAATCATTTTCTTGCGATATCACCCGATATTAATGAACCAATTATTACAAGTCCTGAAGACTCTGTAATAGCTCTAAAAGCGATATGTGCCGAGATGGATTTAAGATATGATATACTTGCAGAAGTAGGACAAAGAAATATTTTTGAATATAACAGGAAAGTCGCTGAAGGTAAAATAAAAGCAGAAGATGGAAAAGTATACCGTGAAATGCCTTTCATTGTATTAATAATAGATGAATTGGCAGATTTGATGTTGACTTCAGCCAAAGAAGTCGAATCACCTATAATAAGATTGGCTCAGCTTGCAAGGGCTGTAGGCATTCATCTCGTATTGGCAACTCAGAGACCATCTGTAGATGTTATAACAGGTATTATTAAAGCAAATTTCCCTGCCAGGATATCTTATCTCGTTGCATCCAGAGTAGATTCACGAACTATATTGGATGATGGTGGAGCTGAGCAATTACTCGGGAACGGAGATATGCTTTTCTTACCAAGTGGTTCCCCGAAACCAATAAGAATTCAAAATGCTTTCATTAGTACTGAAGAGGTTGAAAAAATCTGTGAATCATTATCAAAACAGAAAGGATACTCACAACCATATATGCTTCCGAGTTTGGTTGACAAGTGCATTCGTTCAGATAAGCTCACAAGGGAGGATTGCGACCCACTATTCGAAGAGGCAGCCCGCTTAGTCATACGTCATCAGCAAGGTTCAATCTCGATGCTTCAAAGAAGACTAAAAATAGGTTTTGCCCGAGCCGGAAAAATCATAGATGAATTGGAAATAATGGGAGTAGTTGGTCCATCGGACGGAAGCAAAGCCCGCTCAGTTATTATGGACAGTGAAAGCGAATTGGAAGCTGTGCTGTAAAATTATTGAACAAAATTCAATAGTCGTTAGGCAATAGTCGATAGTCGTTAGGCATTAGTTTAGAAATTCAATCCTGTAAGAGAATAAATATATTTTTTACTCAGAGAAGTACAAAGTATTTTATAGGGTAATTCCGTGTATTTTTGGTTATATAGAGCCAAAAAGGTGCAGATTTGTGCATCCGGAGCAGATTTGACATCATTTTCATTTTTGAATTTTAAATTCAACTTCAACCGAAAAGAAATTCTGAATTATGATTATATATTTAAAAAAGTTGAAAGTTTATAAAGTTTGTAAAGTTATAAAGTTTGTAAAGTGAAAGGAAAACCCCCGAACCCCCTTTGAAAAAGGGGGCAATACTTTCTGGCAGAAACTGGATTCAGCCCGACATTGTTTTGCAAAGAACGTGCAGGGCAAAGATATGGATGCGGGAGTGATATGTCAAGAAAATCATTTTAAAATGGTTTAAAAAATAAATGTCTGAATTAGGATTTTTAGGATTTGAGGATTGTAGGATTTTGTTTTTTGGAACATTAGGCAATTGTCTGAACTTGGATTAAGCTGATTAATCTGATTTCGCTGATTTTTTTTACAGCTACCCTAAATCCTTCCTCAAGGAAGGGAAATTTGGGTTCACGCAAAGGATGAAAGTTGTCTGAACGGTGATTCGTGACTACTTTAAAAAAAACCTCCATGTTTGTGTCATGGAGGCTGAAAAAATTATTTTTGTTCAACTATTGAGGAGAATTATGAAATAATCACCTCATGTTTAACTTAATATAAAATTTATTCAAATGCAAATATTTTTTTTGTGAACGGGGACTTATGTGATTGGTGTGGGATATATTAAACTCACAATTTAGTGTGAGGTGGCTCGGAGACAGCAATTAATCTGGGTTCGGGTTTCTCTACCCCATTCTGAAAAATGAGGTTAATATATGCAAGGTAAGCAAGTTGGCTGAACTGTGATTAATGTGATTATGATGATTGATACCAGAAAATGAAAAGACTTAAAGGATTATAAGGACTGAAATAGTTAGAAAAATTGAAAATTGATAATTAATATTAATAATTATAGAGATGTTTGATTGAATAATCGCCCTTGTTTTCAATTTCTTCTTATTTTTGTAAGGAATTTAACTTGTAATCATTATATGATTTTAAATGCTCAAATCGCTTTTAATTAAAAATTTTGCCCTGATAGATTCCCTTGAGATTGATTTTTCAGAGGGATTGAATATTATTACAGGTGAAACCGGAGCCGGCAAATCAGTCATTGTCGAAGCCCTTTTAATGGCTTTGGGTGAGCGAGCATCGGTTGATTTAATTCGTGAAGGAGAAAAAAAAGCAATTATTGAAGCAATTTTCAATTTGCAATATAAATCAATCATTAATACTATATTAACTGAAAACGAAATTGATATTAATAATGATATAATAATCCGCAGAGAAATATCAGATAAATCAAGTTCAAGATGTTTTATTAATGATTCACCTGTTAATTTAAATGTACTGAAAAAAATCGGCGACCTGCTTGTCGATTTTCATGGGCAGCATGACCATCAGTTACTGCTCAACAGGGAATCACATATTACACTTTTAGATTCATTAGCTAATATAGAAAATTTGAAGAGTGAATATTTTTCTATTTATTCTTCACTAATTGAAAAAATTCGTAAAATTACTGAATTGAAAAAAAATGAATTACAGTTAAAATCGAAAACGGATGCTTTAAAATTTGAATTAAATGAGATTGAACGTGTCAATCCATTGCCGGATGAAGAAAACTTACTTGAACAGGAATTGAATCTAATTCAAAATTCCGAAATATTGCATAACCTGGCAAATGAATTGAATATGATTTTATCAGAAGATGAAAATTCTGCATATTCACAGTTAAATAAATCTGAAAAAATACTGCAGAAACTGGTAAAAATCGATTCAAGATACAAGGAATATTATAATGAAATAATAAAAGCTTCAGTCAGCATTACTGAAATAATTAAGTTCTCGAATAATTATTTATCCCAAATTCAATTTGACCAGGAAAGAATAGAATCTATCAGGGAAAGATTACTTATTCTTACGGGATTGAGAAAAAAATATGGTAATTATAACGCTATATTTGAAAAGAAATCATTTATAGAATCCGAATTAAATCATATCATCAATTTCGATGAAGAAATTATTTCTCTTGACAAAGAAATCAGTGATCTTAAAAATAAAGCAGGAGAAAAAGCATTTCAGATATCGGAAAAAAGAAAAAACATTTCAATCAAACTGGACAAATCTGTTGTATTAACGTTGAAAAATCTTGGAATTGAAAACTCCTTTTTCAAAACAGTAATAACCCAGAATGAAATAAATAAATCAACATTAATGCAATCCGGTAATCATATACATGTTAATTATGAAGGAAAATCTTATTCAACTTCACCTGATGGGATAGACGATGTGGAATTCTTCATATCTACAAACAAGGGTGAAACCCCAAAACCATTAACTAATGTTGCATCCGGAGGTGAAATCTCAAGGGTGATGCTTGCACTGAAGAGTATTCTTGCTGAAAGCGATAATCTACCAATACTGATTTTCGATGAAATTGACATTGGAATAAGCGGTAGAATTGCTCAGAAAGTCGGAATTACAATGAAAGAATTATCAAAGAAACATCAAATTATATCAATAACACATCTGCCTCAAATAGCTGCCCTTGGTGATAGTAATATCAGAGTTGAGAAAATAACAGTACAAGGCAGAACCTTAATAAAAAGCAATATAATCTCAAATAAAGAAAAAGTAAAAGAAATTGCCCGGCTAATAAGTGGAGAAACAATAACTGAAACATCGCTTAAAACAGCAACTGAGCTTATTAATTTTGAAAATTAAATTTTCAATGATTAATATTTTCAGGATTATCGACTCTTTTAATATAATATATCCCTTTGAAATATCCTTTTGTAAGAAGATAGACAACAGAGCCAAAGAGACCTAATATGAGACCTATAATTAACATGAATTTCCTGTCAGGAGAAAGCCTGTCATAAGGTACAAATGCTTTATCAAGAGGTTCAACAGTTGCTATATCACTTTCTTCCTGGATAGCTTCCTGGTATTTCTGAGTCTCGAGGTAAAGAATTACCTGAGCCATAATCTTCTGGTCACGAATTAAATTTGTATATTCTTTAAGTAATGTAGGAACTGCTGTAAGAGGTATTGAAATATTATCATTAGGAACAAGACCTCCTAACTGAGTTCTTTTATATTGTTGCTGCAAATCATGAACCTTTTTCCTGTATGCTTTCACTTTAGGTGAATTAATGTCATAATCCTGTGTTAATAAGCTGAGTTCGACTTCGGATTTTGACAATTCACTTCCTACATTCACAGCATTTTCAAGTATAGCTTTTGTTTGTTCATCGAGTGCCAACACTTTATTTTTCTTTTGAAATGATTCAAGGGCATCATCGATTGAATCCAGTTTAAATTTATTATCAACCAGCACTCTTTCGATGAATAATCTCTTCCTTTTTGCTTTTGAAACATTTTTCCTTCTATTAACGAAATCCAAACCTTCGACAGCTGTATTAGAAATTTGAGCTGATAATTTTGCAGCTTCTTCCTTAGATTTCCCTGAGGAAAAATAACCTGTTCCCACAACAGAAGTAACCACAATCAGACCATTCCTGTTTACTCTAACTTCAAGAATATTGTCAATAGCTTTAATAATCGTTTCATCATCAGCACCTTTGAAAAGATAAGATGATTTTAGATTCAATTTCTGATTAATATATTTAGCTACTTCCCTGCTTTTGGTAATATCTGCCAGGAGTTCAAGTTTATTGCCTTGAGATAAGCCGGGAACCGATAAGCCACCGGATAAACTCTGGAGGAAGCTGGATAATCCGGCATTAGTGCCTGTTTCTTCAGGAGGTAATACCGTAGCAGTAGCTTCATATTCATAAGGTACAATGAATGATAAAATTAATGTAAATACAACTACAATCCCGGTAACAAGGAATGTAAATTTTTTATTGAGATTTATTAATCTGAAAACGATTCTTAATGATAATTCTTCTTTGTTTATTTCTTCAATTCCCATAAATCTTTCAAATTTATTTTGTAAGAGCTAAAATAACACCGACTATAGTAACTAATTGTGTAACTATGGTCAATCCTGTATAAAATGTAAAATCAGATTCCGCTTCGGGAGGTACAAGGATATTGTCCCCCGGTTCAATAGTATAGTTCATGTTTTCTGCCAGGAATTGTTCTCCTTTTGGTTTCACAATTAAAGTTTCACCATCATCTGCCCTGAATCCGAATCCTCCGGCAAGATTGATATAATCGAGCCACTGCAAATTCGGATTATATATTACCATACCCGGATTATTTACCCTGCCCTGCACATTGACAAAATTCCTTTTTTGAGGAACAAATATTGAATCCTTATCCATGACAAGAATATTATCACTACTATTCTGATTTGAATTAATTTTTTCGAAATCAATTGCCATCATACCTTTTTTCTCGACAATTTTAGCCTGGAAGTAACGGCGTTCATTTTCTGACATTTCAGAGTAAGGAGTTCTATAAAGTCTTTCCATTTGAGGGTCAGTTTTCTGTATTTCAGCTTTTCTAATCATTAGAGCCGACTCCAGGGCACCGTTATCTGTAACACCTCCTGCCCTGTTCAAAATATCTCTTACCTTTGTTTCACCTATATTTATCGCATAATATCCGGGGTAATTCACCTCACCTGTAATAGCTACCATCTTATCATTATTCCAGTTGACTATTTGCCTGATAAAAACTCTATCGCCTGTAAACAGAGGGAAATCACCTTCAAGAAAAGATGCAGTATCGAATTTTTTTCTCCATGATGATATATTCACAGTCCAACGGTCGATGTATGAAGTATTTGGTCTGAACCTGGCAATTTCCACTGAATCTAAAAATGATGATTCGAGGAAACCCTGTCCGAATTTAATGAGTGTGGACAGTGAATCACCTTCTACATATTCAAAATCACCCTCAAAGCCAATCTCACCATAAATACCTATACTTTCTTTGATATTACTTGTTGGAATGACGATATGGTCTCCTCCAATCACAGTTGGATTTGATTCTTTATCATTTGTCATGTAAAATCTAAGCAAGTCAACTTTCAGACATTCATTGGGTTCAGTTCTATAGAGTGAAATTTTCCTGATAGAAGAGTTATATTTTAATCCCCCAGCTTTTTCAATAACTTCGGATACCCTGTCAACAGCAGTGGCAGGAACAATTCCGGGTTTCCTAACAGCACCGCTGACAATAACTTTAAATTCCCTGAGTTTTTTCAAGCCCAGATTTACTTCATTGTTTTTGAAAATACGTAATGCCTGCTTCCTGATTAATGTATCAGCTTCAGCTAATGTTTTACCCTTAAGATTAACTGTACCAATTTCCGGAATAATTAATTTTCCTTCAGGTGAAATTGTAGCTTCTACTTCCAGTGTTTTAGCACCTAAAACCATTATATTGAATTCATCTCCGGGTCCTAAAATGTATTTATTTGGGTCTATCTCTTTTTCCTGCAGCCCTGCACTTTCTTTAGCCAAATCATGGGCTCTTTGAATTGCGAGTGTATCATTCTGCTTTTTTCTCGAGCCTGAAATAAAATAATTATCCAGCCAATTTTGCTCTTTTTCTTCTTCCTGAGAAAAAACAATATTTGGATAAATAAATATAAAAAATAATATGGTAATTATGCTGAGATTTGAAATAAATCTTATCTTTTTCATGTATTTCATTATTATTAAAATTAATTTACACAAATTTATTAAAAAACCATTTCTTATGAAAGTCAGATTTCATCGTAATTTCAAATAAAATAATAAGCTAAACACATAATTGTCGCTTCTGACAAGTTACTTTCGTAATTTTGCTTATTATATTATTCAATTTAATTAAATAAATGTTTAATCAATTAACTAATTGTGCTGTTGATTCAGCATTAAAAGCAGGTAAAATTCTTAAAGAAGGATTTGGTACCTCATTTGAAA
Organism: Ignavibacteriota bacterium; assembly: GCA_016219595.1. Taxonomy (GTDB): domain Bacteria; phylum Bacteroidota; class Ignavibacteria; order Kapaibacteriales; family UBA2268; genus XYC2-FULL-35-21. The sequence goes on from JACRLY010000040.1 coordinate 14,122, forward strand.
TATTCAACAAAATTGGTAAAAATAATTTAGTTACCGAATATGATAAACGTTCAGAATCAATAATTATTGAAAATATTAAGTCTGTTTTTCCTGACCATAGTTTTGTCGCAGAGGAAAGTGGTAATTCCGGTAATATAGATAATGATTCAATTAAGTGGGTTATTGACCCATTGGATGGAACAGTTAATTTTGCACATTCACTGCCAATATTCAGCGTTAGTATTGCTGCTGTGAAAAACAAGGAAATTTTATGCGGTGTTGTCTATCATCCAATTCTTGACGAATTATTTATTGCTGAGAAAGGTACCGGTTCATTTTTAAATGATAAACCTATAAAAGTTTCGAAATCAACTGAACTTGACTCGGCTTTTTTGGTAACAGGCTTCCCTTATAACGTAAATTCAAATCCATGCGGATGTATAGACCACTTTGTTTCCATAATACAAAGAGGAATACCGGTGAGACGCCTCGGCTCTGCAGCTCTCGATTTAGCTTATGTTGCATGCGGAAGATTCGACGGGTTCTGGGAAATTAATCTGCATTCCTGGGATGTTGCAGCAGGAGTAATAATTGTACAGGAAGCAGGTGGAATTGTAACACAATATAATAATGAAAAATATTGGCTCGATAACCAGACTTTGATTGCTACCAATGGTAAAATCCATAATCAAATTTGTAATGTACTAATTAAGTGTGGCTGCGGGATAAATTTCGGAAGAAACCAAAAATGAAAATTAAAGTAACATATATGTCAGGAGCAGGTAACCTGTTTACGGTTATTGACAACAGTTTATATAATATATCCCATAATCAGCTTGTAGAATTATCACCACTTCTTTGTAAGTCAGAGGATTACAAATCTGAAGGATTACTTGTCATAAACGAAGATAAAATTTATCCATTTAATGCAGATTTCTACAATCCTGACGGTTCCTATGGAGCTATGTGCGGAAATGGAGCAAGATGCGTTATTAAATTTTTTAAAGAAAAAAAAGTCACTGAACCTTATCCGAATATAATAAAATTTATTATGTGTGGTGAAGAATATGATGCAGTGTATGAAGGAGAAACTATCGCAATTTATTTTTTACCTCCTGAAAAATTTCAACACAATATTAAAATAGATTATTATGAAAGCGAAGTTGAAGGGTCTTATGTTGATATCGGCTCACAACATTTCGTAGTAAATATAAAAAATCAAGAGAATTGGAAAAATATTAAAATCGAGGATTTCGAATTACATAAAATTGCTCCATATTTCAGATACAATGAGCAATTTGCTCCTAAAGGAGTGAATTTTAATATTTATGAGGTCAAAAATAAAAGTAAAATTATTCTCAGGACTTATGAACGCGGTGTCGAAGGGGAGACAGGTGCATGCGGGACCGGTGCTATATCTGCTGCATTGACATCAGTAATAAATAATGAGACAAAATTTCCTGTTACTGTAATTCCACCAAGTAAAATTCCCGTTATAGTTGATATAATAGGGAAGGTTAATAAAATAATAAGAATACAACTTCAAGGACCGGCAGAATTTATTGGAGAAACAGAAATAGAAATTTAAATAAATAAATAATGCAATGACAGAACATTTTCTGACTTAAAAAGAACATTATGATGTCAAAATATGTTTATATAAAATGAAAGAAAAAATATGAGTGATAATTTGAAAAATATTATAAATAAATCTGAATCAATGTTGAATGATTTGGTTCAAATCAGAAGACACATTCATCAGAATCCTGAATTATCATTTAAGGAATTTTTAACTGCTGAATTTATCAGGGATAACTTAAGAATGATGGGAATTAATTATAAGGCAATTGCTGAGACAGGAACATTGGCATTGATAGGCAATGGTGAAAGATGTGTTGCACTTCGTGCAGATATTGATGCACTGCCAATCCAGGAAGAAACCGGTCTTGAATTTGCATCTAAGAATTCAGGAGTTATGCATGCATGCGGTCATGATATGCACACGACCATGCTTCTTGGTGCTGCAAGAATACTCAAAGGAATAGAATCAGAATTAAATGGAACCGTAAAAATTATATTCCAACCCGGAGAAGAAAAACTCCCCGGAGGCGCGTCAAAACTCATTGAAGAAGGTGTTCTCGAAAATCCTAAAGTTTCAGCAATTTTCGGACAACATATTTTCCCGGAAGAATCAACAGGAACAATTTCTGTGAATTCCGGATACATCATGGCATCTGCTGATGAGTTATATTGGACATTAAAAGGTAAAGGTACTCATGCTGCACAGCCGCATCTTGGAAATGACTGTATAATGGCGGCTTCTCAGCTTGTTATGAATCTTCAAACGGTAGTTACAAAATATCGCAATCCTGTAAAACCTGGATTACTATCTGTTACTGCAATTCATGGTGGTTCTGCACCTAATGTATTTCCGGATGAAGTCAAGTTGATGGGAACGTTCAGGGCTAACGATGAAGAATGGCGAGGCAAAATGCACGATGAAATCCGCAGAATCACAAATGATACTTGTTCATTATTTGGAATAAAAGGAGAAGTCGAAATTGTCAAGGGCTACCCTGCTCTTTACAATAATCCTGAAACAACTTTAATCGCTGAAAAAACAGCAAAGGAATTACTGAGTAAAGATTCTGTAGAAGTGTTTGAACCAAAGCTATGGGCGGAAGATTTTGCATATTATGCTCAGAAAATTCCTTCTACATTCTGGTTCCTGGGAATTAGACCTAAAGGTATTTCAGAATTACCACCGTTACATAATTCTAAATTAATCCCGGATGAGAAAGCACTTTCGATTGGTGCGGCAATGCTTGCGGGGACAGCAGTTAATTTTCTAAGTATTGGGAAATAGGAAAAAGAAAATTGAATATAGAAAAAAGATAATAGCAAAAAGAATAGTAAATAGAAGAAGTTCAATTAAATATTTTGGAAAACAATTTCTGTTATCTTACACGAGCAAAAAAATTTATTGCAAGAGCAGAAAAAGACTAATGAAAGACTCGACAAGCTCGAAATACAACAAGCGAAAACAAATATTGAATTATCTGATATGAGATTGGCGTTCATTAAATTTGCAGATAAATATACTTTCTTTACAGTTTTTTAAGAACATCTGTCAATACTTGAGAAAACTGTTTTTCAAAATTAAAATACTTAGTAATTTAATTATTTTATTATACCCCTAACCTAATAATTCAAACAAAACAATTAACAAATAAATTATAATAATTATTAATTAAAATTGAAAATATAGATTATTTCTCAATTTAATTGATTCAAATTTTGATAATAGTTTTAATTTTTTCATTTATTTTAATAAAATAAATGCCTTTAGTTAGTCCCGATAAATCAATGCTTTGAATATTTATATCAGGTAATAATTCAAATTTTCTTATTACTCTTCCTAAATTATCAAGTAATAAAATTTCTTTGGGATAACATTGTTCAGTTGTTAAATTAATATTTATTGATTCATCAGCCGGATTTGGATAAAATAAAATATCACCTTTTGAATTTATATTTTCTTCCACTTCATCAATAAGAAAATCATTAATGAAACCTTTGAAAACACCCAAATTAGTTCCTGCGAATACCATGTCCCCGCAAATAGCAATAGATGTAATATATAAATCAGTTAGTCCAGAATTCTTACTAATCCAGTTTTCACCATCATCTGTTGATACAAATACCCCGCCTCTAGTGCCTAAAAATATAATTTTATTTGTGGAAGACATAGATTCAATAATAAAATTTGTCAATTTATTATTTTTTAATATCCATGAATTTCCATTATTTTGTGAACGATACACACCATTCCAAGTTCCGGCAAAGATAAAATCATCATGCAAAGTAAAGGAAGAGACTGTAGTATATAAATCATTCAATTCTTTTTTTATCCAATTGTCAGCCCCGTTAGATGAAATAAATAAACCCGCATCAGCAGTACCTGCAAAAGTTTGGTTTCCGTTTATAAATATTGATTTTACTACATTGCTTGTCAATCCGCTATTTTTAGAAATCCAGCTATTTCCGTTATTTGATGAAAAATATATTCCATCACCATTACTGCCGGCATATAAAATATTATTATTTTTTGCAAAATAATTTATATATCTATTAGTAATTCCGAAATTCTTTTCATTCCAGGTTTCACCATAATCAGTAGATAAATAAATCCCTGCACCATTACCTCCTCTGAAAATGTTTTTATTAAAAATTGCAATCGAAATTACTCCGCGGTCTGTTATTCCGTTATTTTTATCAGTCCAACTTTCACCATAATCATATGAAGCATAAACTCCTCCATAAGATGTCCCTGCATATATTATATTATCGAGAACGGCTATTGAACTAATATTTCCACCAATGCCGCAGAATTTGCACGCTACCCATTGTGAATATGAAGAAGAAGTAAAAAAAACAAGAAATGAAAAAATAATAATAAAAGTTTTCATCGATATACCCTGCATAATTTATTATAATAATATTATATTCTAAAAATAAACAGAGGTTATTAAAGTTATTCAATCAATTTATAATTCAAACTTACTTAAAATACTAGTGTAAAAAAATTAAACAAAATGAATATCATTAAGCAACATTTTCAGGTTTTATAAGTGTAATCACAGTAATTTCAGGTTTCATTCCTATTCTGATTGGTGGTCCTGCTGTCCCACAGCCACGGTTTACATATAAATACTGGTCTTTGTTTTTATAGAGTCCAGCATAATATTTATATACATAGCGAACAGGAGAAAATTCCATTCCGTCAATTTTACAACTGAATTGTTCTTTATCCCAATTATTCGGGTCGTGGCATAATAAAATGGTTGGGTCAATATCATTCAACCCGTTTAGCGTTTTATCGAAATCAGCAAATTTATCCCCCCAGCTTGTGTTGTCGGTAGCGGCAAGCTGTAATTTGCAGCCGTTAATAGTTAGTTTCCTATTCTCATTTATAATTAAATCAATACCGGTATGCCTGATTATATTGATTAATTTATTATGATTATTATCAGTCATGTAATGGTCATGATTCCCCAAACAAGCATATACCCCAAATTGTGCATTTAAAGTTTTCAAACCCTCAACTGCAAGTACCATTTCATCGGGATGATTGTTCACGAAATCACCTGTAACAAATATTAAATCGGGTTTAACCGCATTTGCAAGGATACATGCTTTCATAAAAGTTCGTTTGTTCAGAAATGAACCTGCATGTATATCAGAAATTTGAACAATTTTCAATCCATTTAATCCCGGGGGTAATTTTGTTAAGGGAATCTGAATAGGATATATGTGAAAATCATAAGTATTTCTGAGCATATTATCCCCGACAATCAGGAATGGCACTCCAGCCAATGACCAGGCTATGTTTCCTGCAATTCTCCTACGTGATGCTGATTGAAGTTCTTGGTGTGAGTCCTCAGAAAACCCCCGAACACCCTTTGATAAAGCTGATTTCTTTTCTGAGGCATCAGAAACCCCCCGAACACCCTTTGATAATGGGGGCACATCAAGTGTATCATCTGAAAACCCCCGAACCCCCTTTGAAAAAGGGGGCTTTTTAAATACTCTTAACTTTATAAACTTTACAAAATTTATACATAATTTGATGATATCTTTTATGAGAAGAATTGGAAATATTCCAAGTTTAGGTAAATACCAAAAAAAGACAGCATACATGATAATTTTATTAGACAATGTTTGTGCTTCATCTCGATTTCTTGTCAAAAAGGAAATTATAGTAATCAATAGCATAATGATGGAAATATAAATTGGCAGCCATTTGATGAATTTTTTATACTTCCTTTTTTTAAAAAAATTAGAAAGACTTATAGAAAAATAAAAGTCAATGATAGTTAACGATACAATAATAATTAAAACTATTAAAAAGAAACCATGTATTATTATTCTCTAATTCTAGTAATATTTCAAGTTTAAAATAAAGTAACAAAGTAAAAAAAAACAAAAAAATTATTATTTTAATAAAAAAAACTTTTTTGTGGAAAATTACATTACAACTATAACATATATTTGTACTTTCTTATTTTTCACATTAAATCAAGGAATAAATTATGGAACCATATATAAATTCAGAAAATCTATCGTCTAAAACACAGTCATGGCTTAAAACAATCGAGCCATTTAATCAGCACAGGCTGAAGCTCTCAAAAGAGAAATCCGCCCTTATGGTGATCGACATGCAGAAGTTCTTTCTCGATTCAACCTCACCTACTTTCACCTGTGGCGGAATTCCGATTATTCCAAATATAAAAAATCTTTTAAACGAATTTCGCAAAGCCGAAAGACCCATAATATACACAAAGCATGTTCATAATTCTTCATTGAACGATGCCGGTATTATGGAATGGTGGTGGGAAGGCATGTGCATCGAGGGAAGTCCCGAAAGTGAAGTACATGATGACATTGCACCGATTGCCGGTGAAAAAGTTATACTCCACCACCGGTATTCTGCATTTTACAATACAGATTTGGAAACAGTACTTCGGGTACTTAAAATTGAAGATTTGGTAATAACAGGAATAATGTCGAATATGTGCTGTGAATCAACCGCAAGAGATGCATATTTCCGGGACTATAAAGTTCATTTTCTTGCTGACGCATCAGGGAGTGTAACTGAAGAAATGCACCTTGCTACATTGCTTAATCTTGGTTTCGGTTTTGCCAATATTACAACGACAGAAAATATTTTGAAGCAGATGAAATAGATTATTTAATTTAGTATTTCAATACTATTTTAAATTATAATGAAAAACATTTTACTCGGATTTTTATGTATCTGCCTCCTCTATATTGGAGGAGGTGGAATTTATGGCGGGATATCTTTCATACTTGACCCGTCAGGCAAAAGTATGGAAATGGCTCCTGAAGTATTGAATTCAATTCCATTAAAAAATTTTTTTATACCAGGTATAATTCTCTTACTCATATTTGGAATAGTACCTCTGATAACCACAACAGGATTGATATTGAAACATGGTTTGCCGTTTGTCAGAATAAAAGGTAATAAACCGATGCATAATTGGGTATGGCATTCTGCTTACCTGCTCAGTATGGCACTTGTATTCTGGATTTTATTACAACTTCTGCTAATAGGATACGGACATCCATTACAGGTAATGCTTCTCGGTGTTGGTGTAATTATGTTTCTAATACTTAGAAATTCAGAAGTGAAAGAATATTTCGGTGAAATAAATGAAAAGGTTGAAAATGGATTTAAATAAAATAGTCAAAGAAATCAGGGATTTTCTTAAGGAAAATGCTGATGATGCGATTGTTAAAAAATACTCGCGATACTTCAAAGAAGGTTATGAGGGATACGGTATAGAGCAAAATCTATTTATGCAGAAAAAAGATGAATGGCTCGATAAGTACAAAGAAAAGCTAACCATCGAAGAATTTCTTAAGCTAGGTGGGGTTCTATTTAGTTCAGGAAAATATGAGGAAGGCGCAATTGCTATTCAGTTCCTGATGGGACAAAAAGAAAAACTTGATAAAACTGCTTACATAACAGTCGGCGACTGGCTTGAAAAGTATGTGAGGAATTGGGCTCACACTGACTATATATGCAGTGAATTGACTCCATATTTCTTTGGGAAAAATATTGTAAAACTCGATGATATTAAATCCTGGCGATATTCCCAATCACAATGGAAACGCCGAGCAGTACCGGTTACATTCATCAAGTTAATGAAAAAGGATAAATCTCCGGATAAATATCTTAAATTAATCGACCCTATGATGATGGAAAAGGACAGACCGGTACATCAAGGATTAGGATGGTTTTTGAGAGAGACATGGAAAAAATATCCAGAGCCGGTAGAATCATTCCTTCTGAAATGGAAAGATTCGGCAGCAAGACTTATATTCCAGTATGCAACTGAAAAGATGACAAAAGAGGAGAAAGAGAGATATAGAAAAGGGGAAAAAGTAAAATAATTGAATTATTTTCATTATTAATTTCAAATTATTTATTAATTTTGGTTTGATAATTCATGTTTTCTCCACCAATAATAAGGTGATTTTATGAGAAAAAGAATATATTTATTATTACCAGTAATGATTTTTATCCTTGGTTCTTGTATTGAACCATTTAGTGATCCACCTCGTACAATACAAGTGCCTGTTGAGTTTATAGAATCAGTAACAATTCAAAATCAAAATGTTAATATTAAAGTTGGATTTTTTATTCCAGAAATTGGATGTTGGAAATTTGTTCGTAATGAGATTAAGCAAAATAACAATTTTTTAAATGGTAAAGTATTTGCGAGAAGAATAACTGATGGTGGCTGTTTTCAACAACCTGATATTTTATATACTGAATTTAATTTCACGAATTTAAAATCAGGTGTTTATACATTTGAATTCGATAGTTTTGAAAATAAAATTGATACAACGATTTATATTCCCTGAGTTTGAAGAATAGAAAATTAAATATATAAATTAAGCAATTCAATAATAATATATATATATAAACAATTTACCTTTTTCCACGTCAATTATTAATTTTTCAGGTATAAGATGGAAGAAACTAAAAACATTGCATTGGTTGCACATGACAATTGTAAGAAAGACCTAACAGAATGGGTGAACTGGAACTGGAGTTTACTTCTGAATCATAATTTAATCTGCACCGGTACAACAGGTAAACTTGTAGAAAAAGCTTTATTGAAAAAAATCGGCAAAGAAAAGATATCTGAAATTAAAATCACAAAATTAAAATCAGGTCCCTTCGGTGGTGACCAGCAGCTTGGTGCTATGATTGTCGAGGGTCAGGTTGATATTCTGATATTCTTTTGGGACCCTATGCAGCCGCATCCTCACGATGTTGATGTGAAGGCACTTTTGAGAATATCGGTATTATATAATATACCAACAGCATGCAATAGGTCAACTGCAGATTTCCTGATTTCATCTCAATTGATGGGTGAAAATTATGAGGCAGTTCAGAGAGATTTTACTACTTATTTGAATAGAAAAGTATAATTTGAAAAAATTATTTTATCACTATTTTTCTTCCGTGTATTGGAACAATAAATTCACCTGGATCTTTCAATTCTTTTTCCCGCAGTTTTTTAATTTCCCTTGGTGCATCCAACATGTCATCAGCTCCCTGAGAGAAAGTCCCCCAATGAATTGCAATTGAAGTTTTAGCTTTTAATATTTTATGTGCCTCTACCGCTTCATTAGCTGACAAATGAACATCCCCGAAAAACCATCTGGGTTCGATTGGTCCAATCGGTAAAAAAGCTAACCTTATTTGTCCGAATTTATCATATATTTGTTTGAAATGAATTCCGAATCCTGTATCACCTGCAAAGTAAATTGGACCAATCTCTGTATTAATAATGTAAGCTCCCCAAAGCGATATATTTCTGTCTGTCAATCCTCTCATTGAAAAATGCCTGGCAGGGACTAAAGTTAACTTATACTTATTTTTAAAGAAGTATTCCTGCCACCAATCCAGTTCAATCGTATTACTCAATCCATCATCCAGCATCAATTCTTTATTACCAAGTGGAACAATAAATACAGGATTGAATTTCTCTTTCAATCTTTTCAAAGTCGGTATATCCAAATGGTCATAGTGATTATGACTTATTAATACGATGTCAATAGGAGGTAAATCATCGAAGCGGATTCCGGGTGGACGATGCCGTTCCATTCCTACAAATGCAACCGGACTTGCAAGTTCAGACCAAATAGGGTCTGTCAAAATATTTATTCCATTAGTCTGAATGAGAAAAGTTGCATGATTTACAAATGTTACAACTACAGAATCACCGAATACTCTTTCTTCAGGTTTCGGTCCCGGTTTTTCATTCCACCAGTCATCCCAGTCTCCTTTTTCTGTAAAGAGAAGAAATTTGATTAAATCCCATGATATAAATATTAATAAAAATAATAGAGTTTTAAATTTATTATGTCCCGACATATTATATATTATAATTTATCTCTTAAATCATGCCTATGAAAGCACACATTCTGCCTGATTTATCCTTATCCCTTCTATATGAATGATAATCCTCATCAATTATTGTACATATTTCCGAGACTTCAATGTTTTCAGCTTTTATTCCTTCCGATAATAATTGATTTTTAATTTGTTTCTTATTATCAAATAAGTATTTTCCACCTGATTCCCCTTTTACTGATGCAGAACTTAATGGTACTACACTCCCGGAATCAATGAATAATTTTGCGACATCATATCCAACTTCATAACTTTTACCAGATGCACAAGGACTAATCCATACCTGTAAATCTTTTGGATTAGAACCATTTTTTTTCAACATTTCGATACTCTTTCCTGCAATATTTTGACTTGAACCTTTCCAACCTGAATGAATTGCTCCAATCATTCCTTTTACTGGGTCATATATCAATACTCCAGCACAATCGGCAAGTGAAACACACAGAACTATTCCTTTTTCAAAGCAAATCATTCCGTCTCTCACTTCCCTTTCCTGTTCTATTCCTTCAATAGAATCAGAATTAACGATTTCGATTTGAACTCCATGAACCTGCTTTTGATAAATTAATTTTTTTATTGAAGGGTATTCTTTTTTCAGATATTCAGCAAAATACTTCCTTCCCTTACTCGCCACTTCTTCACCGAAAACACCTGCAGGTGAAATTGAAAAACCATAAGGTGAAAAGTTGATAATATTTCTTTTTGTTATACCTGAAATAATTTTAGTCTGATTGAATATATTTGCAAAGTTTATTTCAAACATTTTTAACCTTAATCTAACTTAATAAATTGTGGTAAATGGTTCTTCATTTCTAATACTTTTTCAATTTTTGTTTGTAATTCAATTGAAGCGGGAAAGTGAATTATCTTCTTTTTGGTTTTAACTTTATCTGCTAAATTAATTCCGACATTACCAGTATATGCAAGTATTAAACTGCCTTTATTCTCCAATAAAAGTCTTTCCATTGAATAATCTCTCGAAGGATACTGTGCCGGTCTTCTATCCGATATTAAAACAAAAGTCTTGTGTCCATTCAGAGGAACAAAAGCAGCTACATAATTTTCTCCCGGATAAATTTTTATTTCACTTTTGTTGATAGCACCTTTATATATTGTCAGTGCTATAAAACAAGCGAATGCACTAATTCCAAACCTGAATAATAATTGTCTCCTTGAATTGGAGAATAAAATATATAATAATCCTAAAGAAATCAGAATTGAAAACAGGATTGTAATGTTTCCTTCAAGTGATGACATAGGGATTTTCAATAATAATTTATTGAGCCAGACCGAAATATCAATAAGAAAATCTGTTGACGCTGCATAAGCCAATCCGAGCCAGTTACTCATAAATGATAATCCTACAGCTATCAAAGCAAATATCATTGCTAAACTATAAAGCAAGTAATAGCTACAGATGAGATTATATAATTTGATACTTTATTATCAAGTTTAACAAGATTGAATAATGCTTTCCTGAATGGATTATACAGGAAAGCTATACCAAGCATTGCTGCTGCCGACATCTGGAATCCCATTGAATAAATCATTGCCGGATCGAAAATTATTACAAGAATTATCGAGAGTGAAATGATATTAATTGCACTCACTCTTCTTTGAGTAGTATTTATCAATAACGCAATTAATGCCATAATTCCGGCTCTGATTGCTGGTGGCTGCATGCCGGTCATAATTACAAATGCAGTTACAAGAACAGTGAAAATAACCAGTTTCAGCCATTTTAACCTGACGAAGCCAAGAAGAATAAACAGTACGGCGGCAATAACTCCAACGTGCAGACCACTGACAGATAGAACATGTGTTGTACCAGTTAATGAAAATTCTCTCCTTAGTGATTGTGGAACTCTTGTCTGGTCACCTGTCAAAAGTGCAAGGATTACTCCGAAATTCTGTTTACTGAAAAGTATATCTATTTTCTTTTCGATTTCCGAAACAACAAGTTCCCGATAATAATTAATATCCTTATTCTTTCTAATAATAGAAACCTTTTTAGCTGTTGCATCTGCAATCCATTGAACATCTATTGATGCTGCATATTGTGCTTCATTGATTTCTGTAGGCAAAACTGCTTTGTGAGGCAATCTGATTTTCACTGGACAAGCAATATCGGTTCCTGCAATTAAACTCAATGGATATTTATTCAATCCTTTAATATTCAGAATTAAACTTGTATTATTGATTTCAGGCAGTGCTTTGTGGTCAACTTTTCCTTCAACAATACAGCGATATGAATATGGAGTTTTATTCAAGGTTTTCACTATTCTCCCTTGAATCAATGCAGAAGAAGTAGGAATAATTTTGTTAGGTACTTTAAAAGACAGTTGAATTAATTGTGATGATATATAAATTCCAATTGTCAAACCAAGAATCAAATAAGCCGGAAATTTTCTTTTTAATAGTAATAAAATAATTGAAAAAACAACAGCTAATGCTATTATATATAATAATATTACATTATTTATATCGGAAATAGTTCCTATAATGATACCTAATATTATTATAATTAATAGCTTAAGTGCAGGATTATTTGATAATAATTTCACAAAATATTCTAAGATTTAAAATTCAAAACAAAATAAGTCTTAATTTTTCAAATATATTAAATTTTGTTGAAATTGAGTTATTTAACTTGACTTTGTATTGAAAAAAAATTAAATTTGATTTATAATTTATATTATTCATTGGAGTAACGATGAGAGATATTATTGTAATGTCAATAGCTACTTGTGCGTTCATCCTCATTTCATTTTTATTAACTCAATACGTTTTAGATATTAATAATGGCTCATTTAAAGAAAATTTAATAACAAGTATTATATCAGGAATAATTTGGTTTTTTTGGATGCTTTACTGGATGGAAAAAAGAAAATTGAAATTAAAGAAAATAAATTAAAATTTAATTAATTAAGTCCAAATAAAAGTATTATGAAAGATTTCCTTATAACGATATTTGCAGCCATTTGTGGTACTATTGCTTACTTTTTAACCGGACATTATTTAGTAAATTTGGATAATGCTACTTTTAGAGAAGATTTGAAAGATAGTCTGATTTTTGGTGGTATGGCATTTGGAATTTTATTTGTATTAAGAAAGGTTAGTAAAAAAATTATAAAGAAATTAAATTGATTTTATTAGCTTTCAAAACTGAAATAATGGATTCAATTTTTGAAATTATCTCAAAATTTATATTGGGTTATTTATGAACGGACTTTATTTTAATATTATACTTTTTGTTTCATTATTCACCTTTATTACATACTTTTTGGATTTATTTTTATTCTCTCAAAATCATGCTTCAATATCAATATTAGACTATTTTCTCAGAGCATTATTAGTGGGTTTTATCTTTTTTTTATTAATGACAAAACTTGCATTTTTATTCAAATACCCTAGATTTAGAGAAAAAGAACCATTAATTAAAGAACAAGGAGCTCACCATATAACAAAATATAGCTATATACCCGGTAAACTATTTTTAACTCCTACAAGACTCATCTTTAAATCTCAAAAAGGTAATCCAAAACAAAATATATCAATTCCATTGGAATCTTCTAATTCTTTCAGTATATACAAAATGTTTGGATTTATTACTATGGGGTTAATAGTAAAATGTGAGAATACTTCAGAGGTATTTATTGTCAATGGTCCAAAAAGATGGATTCAGGCTTTACAAACATTTAAATAACATTAATTCAAGGAGAAGATTAATAATTAATTTACTTTTTGGGGAAATATTTATAAATATCTTTTCTGTGTAAAAATCTGGAGAAAATAATTTTTGATTCTTTTAGTTCAATCCCAATTCTATAATTGCCTAATCGTAATCTATAAAAATTATCATATCCTTTTAATTTTTTTATTGCCGTAATTTTGTAAAATTCATTAGAAGTTTTAATAGTTGTAATAATTTTTTCAAGTTTAGATAGTACACTTTTATCATCAATATTATCTAAATCAGAATAAAATGAATTATCATAATGAATATTCATTAGCTTTTTAATTTTCTATTGATTTTCTCAAGAACATCAGATTCTTTGACATAGGTACCTGTTCTACCTTCCTTAATAGCGTTAGCCAAACATAAATCTTCAATCTCTTCTATTACTTCTTTTTTTATTTGATTTCGTTTGGTATCAATAACCTGATTGATTTTATTCTCAATAAAATCTAACATTGTAGGTTTAATCTCGTATTTAACTGTTGAGTTCATATTTTTAAAATGAATTAAAAATTAATAAATGTAATAATAAATAAAAATTATATTTTTACAAAATTATAAAAATTGACGTTAATATGATGATTTTATTCATTTTGTACTTAATTTTACATTACTTCGTTTACAGTTATATTTAAATTACAATCGAGAGAAAACTATGTGCGGAATTGTCGGTTATATTGGCAATCAAAAAGTGTCAAACATCTTAATCAATGGATTGAAAAGAATGGAATACCGTGGCTATGACTCAGCCGGGTTAAGTTTACTTCAGAATGGAAAAATTGAAACTATAAAAAAATCAGGTAAAGTTTCTCAATTAGAATTACTCATAGACCACAATTTATATAATACTACAATTGGAATAGCGCATACGCGTTGGGCTACTCATGGTGTACCTAATGATATCAATGCACATCCTCATCACAGTTCAGACGACAGAATTTCTATTGTTCATAACGGAATCATTGAAAATTATGCTGCAATCAAAAAGAATTTGATGGAAAAAGGATACACTTTCCGTTCAGATACTGATTCAGAAGTAATTGCTGTAATGATTCAAGCTGTATATGAAAAAGTTAAGTGTCTTGAGGAAGCAGTACGAATTACTTTAAATGAAGTAGATGGTACATTTGGACTCGTTGTACTATCTATAAATGAACCTGATAAAATTATTGCTGCAAGGCGTGGAAGTCCATTAGTGCTTGGAATCGGTGAAAATGAATATATCGTAGCCTCGGATGCTGCTGCAATTATTCAACATACCCGACAGGTTGTTTATCTTAATGATAATGAGATGGCAATTATTAAGAAGGAAGGTTTTGAAACAAAGACGATAATGAATGAAGTAACTACGAAACATATCCATGAAATCGAATTTGATTTGGAGCAAATCGAAAAAGCCGGGTATGAGCATTTCATGCTCAAGGAAATTTTTGAACAGCCTGAAACATTCAGAGATGCTTTCAGAGGCAGACTACTTGCAGACAAAGGTAATGTGAAATTAGGTGGTCTGACCCAGGTTCAGGAAAAATTGAGAAATGCAAAGAGAATTATTATAACTGCATGCGGAACTTCATGGCATTCAGCTTTAGTCGGTGAATATATTATCGAAAACCTTGCGCAAATACCCGTTGAGGTAGAATATGCATCAGAATTTCGCTATCGTAACACTCCCCTTTATCCTGACGATATAGTTATAGCAATATCTCAGAGTGGAGAAACCGCTGATACTTTGGCGGCAGTATATGAAGCTAAACAGAAAGGTGCAACCCCGATTGGTATTGTTAACGTTGTCGGTAGTTCGATTGCACGTGAAACTGAAGCCGGCATCTATATACATGCAGGTCCTGAAATAGGTGTTGCTTCCACTAAAGCATTTACTTCACAAATTGCAGTTCTTACCCTATTAGCATTGTATCTTGGAAGAATGAGAAATTTATCTCAAAGTGACGGAAAAAGAATCGCAGCAGAAATACTCGAAATACCGGATAAAATCAAACAAATTCTAGACCGTTCTAAAGAAATAAAATCATTGGCTAAAAAACAAGCTAAATCAAGAAATTACCTTTATCTCGGAAGAGGATATAACTTTCCTGTGGCACTAGAGGGTGCGTTAAAGATGAAGGAAATTTCTTATATTCACGCCGAAGGATATCCTGCGGCTGAAATGAAGCATGGACCAATAGCTCTTATAGATGAAAACATGCCAGTCGTAATTGTTGCCACAAAAGACGAGATTTATGAAAAAGTAATTTCTAATATCCAGGAAGTCCGGGCAAGAAAAGGTAAAGTAATTGCAATTGCTACAGAAGGTGATGAGAATATTAAGGATTACGCAAACCACGTTATTTATATTCCTGCAACTTTACCTATGCTTATACCTGTCCTTGCAGTTATCCCATTACAATTAATTGCTTATTATACTGCTGTCGAGCTTGGATGTAACGTTGACCAGCCTAGGAACCTGGCAAAGAGTGTAACGGTAGAGTAATTGTTATAATAACTAATTTATATCATATCGTCAATTTAATTAGTAATAAAAAAAGTGAGAGATATATGACATTATTAAAAGAAATATCTATTGATACAATAAGAAAGATGCCTGACAATAGTTCAGTCGATGATATTATGTACGAACTAAATTTTATATCTAAAGTCCTTGAAGGAAATGACGATGCAGTATCAGGTAGATATATAACAAAAAATGAATTATTAGAAAAGGTAGCTTTGTGGGGAAAGTCGTCTGGACAAATAAGTTAATTGATTTATATAATTTATAAATAACTAAATTTTGTAAAAGTAGAAATATTAGTGTAATAAACTATAAATCGAAGTGAATTTTAATCTAATATTTTCAATATCTCTTTTTGATAAAGAACCCAATTTCTTATCAATTATATTCTTTCCTAAAGTTGCAATTTTGTGCAATCTGACAGTTGAAACAGCAATTAATCCTGCACTCCTCCAATCATTAAGTTGGAAATCATATTGTGTATCATAATGTTTAGTAGTAATCCTTGAAATAACTAAATCGTCATCACCTGAATCTAAAAGGACTAATGCTGGTCTTTTCTTTATCGTCTTAAGTTCTGAGAAAGGATATTCGAGTAAAACTATATCACTAAATTTATAATTTGTCATATATGCTATCCTCTGCATCATATCCTTCAATAAATTCACGGACAGCCATATCCTTCCACTCTTTCTCTTCAATCTTATAATTATCTGGAATAGAAAAGGTTGCCTTTAAGATTGTATTTTGAGGTAAAATATCAATAAACTCCTTAGGAATTTCTAACATTCCATTGTTTAAAACTTTAATAGGAACTTCATAAGTTTTCATAATTATTCCAATAATTTTTTTACAAATTGACTGCTTTATTTGAAATTTATTATATATTGATGTTTTGAAGTAAAGAAATGAAAAATTCAGCCCTATTAATTATAACAAATGGAGCATTTTTTTTTAATTGGTAACTTTTAAAATGCTCCACTTGATATTTCCAGTTTTTTATTCATCGTCATTCATTCCGGGACCTCTTCCTCCGGGACCTCTGCCTTTTCCTTTTGCCATATTCAATAAAATCTTTTGAAGTTCCTTCATAAATTTCGACTCAAAAACCAGGAATTTAGCATATTCCTTAGGTTCTAATACGGTTTTGAAAGCACGTAATTTCTCCAGATAAACTTCGTTTAATTTAGATTGACTGTTTATCAGCTTATCAGTGAGATTAGCAATCTCGTCTTTTGAGGCATCCTTCTTTATAGCTTCGCCTAATTCATCTGCCACTGCGTCTACTGCCATTCTTTGCTCATCAACCTTTTTCTCATAAATAGTATACTTTATCAGAAATTTCTCTGAATTTTGCTCATCGAGGTTGAGTATTTCGAGTAATTTCATTTTCTTCATCATGGCTATTCTTTCTTTTGCCTTATTTGCAGGCTGTGCTGCAACCAAACCTAAAGATAAGGTCAGAACTAATAAGTAAATAATTGACTTTTTAAATATTGAAATTAACATTTGAAAACTCCTCTAACATATTTTGAAAATCATTTTCTTCCATATTATTCATTTCATTTAATAAATTATAATTCTGTTGGTCAGGTATAGAAATTAATGCAGTTTCGACACCTGTCAAACCTGATGACAAATGTTGTGTAATAAATTCATCCCAAATATTACTTGAAGTAGATTCATCCATCATGGGTTGTGTTAAATTCTGCCTGTTTTCAACTAACAGATTGCTTGTTAATGCGGCTAATTCCTCATTTTGAAGAGTACTGTCAAATAATGAAAGTGCATCATTAGCATCAAGAATTTGAAATTGGTTTGAAATTAAATTGTTTTTTTCTTTTCCGTTATTTATAGGATTATATACAAAAATGATTAATAAAATCATAGCCAGTCCTAATGAAGGTACTAAGAATCGCATAGTAAAACTAAATCTTCTCTGCTTAATGTTTTTGGCTTCAAGCCTATTATTTACTTTAATAGAAAGATTCCGGGTTTTTTGGGTTATTTTCTTATCTAACTCCATTGCTTCAACTTTCCCGAACACATCCTTTACTTGTTTAATCTCTTCCTGCAAATCCGGATATTTTGTGAGATGTAATTCAAACAATATTATATCATCCTGAGTTAATCTTCCGAATACATAATCCGGAAGCATTTCCTGCATATCCTTATAATTCAATTCCCTGTTTGGTATTTTATTTTCCATATACTGCCTATTTAAAATTTTCAATTTCTAATTATCAATAAATCATTTAACTTTAGTGGGCAATTCATGAATTGCCTAATCTTTATAATCATTATAAACCAGATAAACTTTTTAACTCTTGAGTTATTTTCTTAACAGCATGGTAATAATTAGCTTTCAAACCTCCTACTGATGTACCAAGTACTTTAGAAATTTCTTCGTAAGACATTTGGTCAAAATACCTTAGTGAAAAAGTTTCCCTTTGTTTTTCAGGGAGTTTTTTCAAGACATTAAGTAATGCTTCTTCATTTTCTTTTTTCTCAATTTTATCTAATGGTGAATCATTATCGGAAGCATACAAATTAATTAATGTATTTGAATTATCTTCATCATTATCAGAGAAATCGAGTCTCATAAAATTCAAAATTTTCTTCTTTCTCCTCATATTTGCTGCAACATTGGCAGTAATCCTGTACAGCCATGTTTTTACATTACTGTCACCCCTGAACTTGTGTAGATTATTCAATGCTTTTATAAAAACTTCCTGCGAAGCATCATCGGCATCATCATAAGATTGAAGGTAGCGTAATGCGGTAGAAAAAACAAAATTCTGGTGTTTGCGTACAAAAGCGGTTGCAGCGGCTTCACTTTTGTGCTCAGTGTAATTTTTTATGATTTCTGAATCGTTTTCCAGTACCAAAGCTAATACATCCATCGTTTTTTCTAAATATAATAAATTTTAGTGATTAGACACACATATTTCAGAAAGGTTTAATTCGAAATTTATGTAAAGTATGAGTAATATGAACGTTAACTTGAAAATAAATTATAAGAAGGTAATTCAATAACAAATGTAGAACCCTTTCCGGGTGAAGTTTCTTTGAGATAAATCTTCCCGTCATGGTAATCTTCTACTATCCTCTTGCATAGACTTAATCCAAGTCCCCATCCACGTTTCTTGGTCGTAAATCCGGGAAAAAATATCTGTCTTCTTTGTTTTGCAGTCATACCTTTTCCTGTATCTGTTACAGAAATATTTATATGACTTTGAGCTTTACAACTTAAATCAATAAAGACTTTTCCTCTTTTATTCTCTATAGCTTCAGTTGCATTTTTCAACAGATTTTCAATCACCCACTGAAACAGATCGGGATTTATTGAAGCTCCAATTGATTTATCAAGATTTCGAACAATTTCAATTTGCTTTCCAATATGCGGAAGACGTTTTTCAAAATAAGTACAAATTTGTTCAATTACTTCAGCAAGATTTTTTGAAAATTTTTCAGGCTTTGAACCGATTTTAGAAAACCTTGTAGCTATAATATTGAGCCTGTTAATATCACTTTCCATTTCATTAATTGTATCAATTAATGTTTCAGGCTTATCTTTATTCAATCGTATTATTTCCATCCATGCCATGAGGCTTGAAATAGGAGTTCCAAGCTGATGTGCAGCTTCCTTAGCCATTCCAACCCAAACTTTTGATTCCTCATTTCTTCTGATTGTGCTGAAGGCAATGTACCCTATTATAATGAAAGTAATAACAATCAGTATTTCGACAAAAGGAAAAAATCTCAGCTTATCAATTAAAAATGAATGGGAATAATAAAACTTTTGAAGCAACTTGCCATCCGGTCCTTCTATTATTATTGGTTCATAAGTTTCTCTCATCTTACTAATAGTTTTTAACAGAAATTGTTTCTGTTCTTCCATTGTCATTGATGTATCTATATGCACATTAATAGTATATTGGTCATAAGGATAAATCGGGTCATCATTTTTATCGGTAATAATAATCGGGAATGATAAAGTAGGGGTAATATTATCAATCAAAAATAAATAATCTTCAAATGAATTTGGATCTGAATACCTTTTATAAATATCTGTGTAAAATTTAACAGTCTTTTGTTCAATGCTTATTAATTCGGCAACAAGTGACTGCGTGTACAAAATCATGGAGATGAAAATTCCAAAAGCTGCTACTCCTAATAAAATTTTAAGCTGCCATTTCGAGTAAGTGAAGCGATAAAAAATATCGGATATTTTGCTTTTGTAAAATCTCATATATTAAATGTAATTGAAATTTTCAATTGAATTAAGTGGAACACTTTTCTGTTCGGATGTCTGCATATTTTTGATTGTCAGAATTCCATTATTTATTTCATCATCACCGATAATAATCACGTATTTGGCTCCTATTTTATTTGCCTCCTTCATTTGTGATTTCACTGACCGTTTCTGCAAGTCTATCATAACCCTGATATTTTTATTTCTTAATTTATTAGAAATATCTAATGAATGTTTTATAAATTGGGAATTTGCCGTTACAATATAAACTTGTGGAGATGACTCTGATTGTCTTAGTTTATTTGTTTGTTCAAGTATTAATAAAATTCTTTCAATACCCAATGCAAATCCCACTGCAGGTGTTGAGGGTCCACCCAATTGTTCTATTAAATTATTGTATCTGCCACCACCTCCAAAAGAATCCTGCGCACCTAAAATTGAACTTTGAAATTCAAATACAGTATGATTGTAGTAATCTAAACCTCTTACTAACCTGGGATTTATTTTAAAGGATATGCCGGAATCACTTATTAATTGTATAACCTCATTATAATGAATTTTGCTTGGCTCATCAAGATAATCGATAATAACGGGTGCTTCTTTGAGAATACTTATATCATTATTGTCCTTAGAATCAAGTATTCTTAAAGGATTTGTTTCAAGCCTTAATATGCTGTCATCAGATAATTTTTCTTTAACTGATTTCAAATATTTTACCAATTCTGCTACATAGGTTTTCCTTGATTCATCAGAACCGAGTGAATTAATAAATAAATTATAATCATCAATTCCGACAGACCTGAATAATGAATCTGCTAAAAAAATCACTTCAGCATCAGCTTCAGGATTTGGCGAACCGATACATTCAGCTCCATATTGATGAAATTGGCGCATTCTACCCTTTTGCGGTCTTTCAAATCTGAAAAACGGTCCAAAATACCATAATCTTAATAATGGAGAATCATGCAACAAAGAATTTTGTACAACCGACCTAACGAGTGCCGCAGTCATTTCAGGTCTTAGGGTTAAAGATTCATTACCCTTATCATGAAATGTATACATTTCTTTGTTTACTACATCTGTTCCCTCACCGATTCCCCTGGAAAAAACCTCTGTCTTTTCAAAAATTGGAGTTCTCAATTCCTTGTAACCATAAAGATGTGAAGTATTCCGAAATGACGATTCCACAAAATCCCAATATCCCACTGTATCAGGTAATATATCTTTAGTTCCTCTTACCGATTGAATCATTTTAATAACGTATTTGTTCCAAAAAAGCAAATTTATTAAATAATAATCATTTATGAACGTTCAATTGACGTGTTATTTTTGTTGTTGGTGTTTGTAATATATAGTAGTAACAACCTGAAGGAATATCATTTACATCAAGAATTATTTCGTAATGACCTGGGTTCAGCTCCCGGTTAACAAGTGTTTTAACCACATTTCCCATAATATCAATAATTAAAATATTTGATAATATCACAAAAATTACAAAATTTTGCAATATCTCAAAAAGAGCAGGCAAAGGATTTGTAAATGTGCAGAGTATAAGCCCAAAAATATTGAATGGTTTGGCATTTGTAGTCCTTTCAGCTGTTCC
>JACRLY010000113.1 GCA_016219595.1 Ignavibacteriota bacterium
ACGGAGCAGGAAGTTCCTCTACGGAAACCACCCCCGATTTTTGATGCTGTACGACCTGGAGCATAAAATTATTATATAAAATTTGTCATATTATAAACTACAAATTTATTAAATTTCAGGGCAATAAATTATAAATAATTTGGTAAATTATAATGAATTTATAAAGAGTTGCATGTTTAAATGTGAAATATATTATGAAAAATACTTATACTTTCATCGTTACATTATTATTTTCGCTCAATCTCCTCCACTCACAGGACTCCTCCTGGCTTGTGGATGTATCGAATGAAGCGGGATTGGATTCTACTCTCGGCACACGCATACTGCTTGTGGATGTCAACAATGACAACTATCCCGATTTGCTCTGGGGCAGCGGAAACATTAATAAGAACAGGTATCATCTGTATCTGAATGTTCCGAATACTGATGTCAATTCTGCAACAAAAAGAATTTTCGTTGATTTCACTGACAGCTCAAATATCAATGCAAACCGCAATCCCGAAAAGCAGGGAAGGATTGTGGACATTGCCGCACTTGCCGATGTGAATAATGATGGCAATGTTGACTTGGTAACAAGTATTTATTACCATCGTCTGCAAATGTATCTCGACACACTCGACCCGGGCGACAGGTCTGAAGTTCATCTGGGAGATGGCAATGGTCATTTCACACTCGTTACAAATAACGGATTATATCAATACGGATTAATCAACTCCACTGGTCTTGCTTTTCTCGATTATGACTTCGATGGAAAAATTGATTTATACATTAGCACCTGGTTTTATGACTATGCTAATGAAATCAAACAACCGGATGTTCTATTCAAAGGAAATGGTGATGGTTCATTTACTTTTATTCAAAATAATGGAATACAAAATGTTTGGGAACCGATGTATGGGGTGAATGTAACTGATTGGAACAATGACGGCTGGCAGGATGTAATCACATCAGCTTATTGCCGTAGTGGTGGCAGTCTGTTTCGCAATGATAAAAACGGAACATTTACTGATGTTGCTCAAATTTATGGATACACAGGACAATTTGTTGGTGGCGACCACGGTCAGAATCTCTGCCAATGGGAAGCACAACCTGCTGATTTTGATAACGACGGCGATTTGGATTTATTACAAGTCGAAGTTCATGGTGGTTATAATCCTGGTGAAGGCAGAACACATATTTCGGTTAATCAGGGACCTGATAGCGGTTATAAATATGTTTGGGATTTGGGAAGAATCAGACGCGATGCGCCAATCGAATCACATCTTGGCGACCAGGGTGGACAATGGCTCGATATAGATGGAGATGGATGGCTCGATGTTTCAATTGGCCAGATGGGTTATGCTGATGCAAATTTGCAGGGACAGGAACGCATTTATTTTTTGAAACAAAACAAAGACCATTATTTTGATGACATCACAAATGCACTCGGTCTATTCTATATGAAAGAAGCTCATTCCATGGAACCTGCCGATTATGACCTCGACGGTGACCAGGATGTTTTTCTTAGCAGGCAAATCAGGGATACAACTTATGTTGATTCTGTAATTAATGGACAAACTCAAAAAATTCCTGTCTATTCTTCACACATGAAATTAGTTTTATTGCGAAATGATATTGGTAATAAAAATAATTGGACTTCTGTCAAACTGAAACAACCGCAAGGAGCTAATCAGAGTGGTCTCGGTTCGAGAATTACTGTCTGTTCAAATGGAATGAACCAGATTTCAGAGATCCAGGCAGGACTTGGTCATTTTGCAGGAGAACAGCCATTCATCAGAAACTTTGGATTGGGACAAAACAACAGAATTGATTCAATAGTTATACGATGGTCCATAAAAAACAGTCCGGTAACTGTAGTTCATAATCCACCGATTAATTTAAATCTCGAAATAGATTCATCAGGATTTAGAAACTATTTAAAACCATGGCAGGGCAAAAAAGCATTGATAGCATTTGAAGAAGCATCATTGGATTTTGATACCGTTAACACAGGTGAGAACAAACAACTAAGTTTCACTTTAAAAAATATTGGAGACACTTCATTAATAGTATCAAATATGTATATTGATGACTCGGATTCATCTGTTTATTCGGTAAATTTCCAATTAAACTTTTCACTTGAGCCGGGTGAAACAAGAAATTTCAATGTGAATTTTTCACCGAAATTCCGTGCAGAATATAACGGGTTTATAAATTTCGAATCCAATGCTTATAATGCTCCTTTGAAAAGATTTGATTTGAGAGGATTTGGCTATAACGCAGAACCTCTTATTGCTACATCAACAAATGAATTGAATTTCCCGACAATTTGGATTGATACAGTTAGAGTATTACATTTTAGTTTGCAAAATATTGGAGAATTACCGCTTTCTGTGAATGATTTAAAAATTGAGAATGATACTTTTGGAGTGTTCACATGCTTAAATTTGGACAAGCAATTTGTAATACCAACAGGTGAAAGCAGGGATGTTTCCATCGCTTTTGAGCCAAAAGAGTTGAATGAATATTCAGCACAGTTAAGAATAATATCCAATGCGTATAATTCTCAGTCATATTCTGTAAAACTCTACGGGAAATGCGACGGACCTTCTCCACAAATTGAATTTTCAGCAAGCACTATATTTTTCTTAAAAACCCAGGTCGGACAAACTCGTGAAAGAGAAATTAAAATTTTTAATACCGGGAACAGCGATTTGATTATTAATAATATATTTGTGGAAAATGATTCAAACTCAATTTTTCCTGTCACAGGATACAATCTTCCGTTGATTATCCCTCCAGCCGGTTCTGATACTATCAAAATAATTTTTGCTCCTAAAGCATCAATTACTTATAATATGAATCTCATCGTACAGTCAAATTCTGTTTTTAAAATTTCCGATACAATTACTTTGAGAGGAACAGGCAGTGTGTCTGGTGTTTCAGTTGAAAATTATATTGAAAATGAATCACTACTAATTTCAATATTACCAAATCCAATTACTGATTATTCGGTAATAACTGTAACAATAATTGATGACAAATATATTCCTCTTGAACTTTCTTTATATGATTTAATGGGAAAGAAAGTTTATTCTTTAACTAATCGAAAATATTCAAAGGGAAAATATGAATTTATATTAAATACCAATTCATTCTATTCCGGATTGTATTATTTATCTGCTGTAAGAGGTGATTCAA
Organism: Ignavibacteriota bacterium; assembly: GCA_016219595.1. GTDB lineage: Bacteria > Bacteroidota > Ignavibacteria > Kapaibacteriales > UBA2268 > XYC2-FULL-35-21. Next base: position 3,181 of record JACRLY010000113.1, read on the forward strand.
GATTTAATATACTAACGATAGTTATCAAATAGAATTTTTCAGTATTTTATAATAAAAATTGATTTTTTTTTCATTCCAATTCACCATATTTTATATAATTTGGTGATTCAATTCACCAATTTTAATGAAATTTGGTGAATGCATTCACCATTTTTTATATAATCTAGTGAATTTACTCACCGAGCAATAAATACGCTTTAATGAAATCATCGAGGTCACCGTCCATCACTGAATTAATGTCTGTCCTTTTCAATTCTGAGCGATGGTCGTTGACCATTGTATAAGGTTGAAACACATAAGAACGGATCTGGCTTCCCCACTCGATTCTTTTCTTAGTGCCTTCAATTGCTGCTTTAGCAGCTTCTTCTTCTTCCCTTCTCTTCTGGTATAATCTTGATTTCAGCATTTTCATCGCATTTTCTCTGTTCTGAAATTGAGAACGTTCTTGCTGGCATGCCACAACAATTCCTGATGGTATATGCCTGAGTCTGACTGCAGTTTCAACTTTATTAACATTCTGTCCGCCTTTGCCGCCTGACCTGAATGTATCCATTTCGACATCAGCAGGATTAATCTCAATATCAACATTATCATCTATCACCGGATAAACAAATACCGAAGCAAACGATGTGTGCCTTCTTGCATTTGAATCAAAAGGTGAAATTCTTACTAATCTGTGTACTCCATTTTCTGCTTTGAGATAACCGAAAGCATATTTTCCACTGACTTCGATAGTAGCAGATTTCAAGCCCGCTCCATCTCCTTCAAGTTCATCAACAAGATAAACTTTATAATTATGCCTTTCGCACCAGCGTGTGTACATTCTCAGAAGCATTTCTGCCCAGTGCTGTGCTTCCGTACCCCCGGCTCCTGAATGAATCGTAAGAATCGCATCTCTTTCATCATCATCACCAGATAATATATTTCTAATCTCAAGTTCTGAAAGATGTTTTTCTACCTCAGCTATTTCTTTATTTACTTCCGTTTCCATTGACTCATCCTTCGCTTCTTCAGCAAGTTCAATCAATGCCTGCAAATCCTGGAGCAATGACCGGGTTTCATTCCAAATGTTAATCCAATCCTTAAGCTCGGAAATCCTTTGCATTACCTTTTGGGCTTCCGCAGGCTCATTCCATAAATTCTGCTCCTGAGATAATTTTTCTTTTTCGGTTAGTTCTGAGGTTTTGCTGTCAATGTCAAAGAAACCTCCTGAGTTGGGCGGTTCGGTCATTCAGTTCATTCAGTTTTTCTTTTTGGGGTTCAAACATTTAATAATCCAAATTAATTTTAAACAAATTCTGTGTGTATTATCGTTTATATTAAGAAAAAATTATTAATTAATTGAATAATTAATTGCACTGTTCGGAGAAATTATACTACTGTTATGTTTTTCACAGTAATATATACAATGAATATCTATTCATCACAAATATTTATTAAATTATTCCGTCAAAGAATGCAGGAATGAAAATTGATATATGAAATAAAGATATTTTTGAATTTAAAAAGAAAACAAAATGGAAGGAAATTTTTCGAATAGAGTAAACGATGTCATTCGTTTAAGTCGTGAAGAAGCTCTTCGGCTCGGTCACGATTACATAGGCACCGAGCATCTTCTACTAGGTATTATTAGAGAAGGCGAAGGAATCGCAGTGAAAATCCTCAAGAATCTTGGTGTTGATTTATATAAGCTGAAAAAGGCAATCGAAGATACAGTAAGAACTTCAAGTTCAACCATTACGATCGGTAATATACCTTTAACAAAATTGACCGAAAAAGTTCTGAAAATAACATATCTCGAAGCCAAATTATATAAATCGGATGTAATAGGAACTGAACACCTGTTGCTATCAATGCTCCGGGATGATGAAAATATTGCAGCACAAATTCTATCACAATTTAATGTACGCTATGATGATGTCCGAAGGGAATTAGACAATATCATCACAGGCAGACCCAGCTCTCAGCCAAGACAACCTTATGGTTCGGTAAAACCCAAAACACAACAGAGAGAATCAATTAAAACTCCTGTACTCGATAATTTCAGCCGCGATTTAACAAAGCTCGCACTCGAAAACAAACTTGACCCCGTAGTCGGCAGAACAAGAGAAATCGAAAGAGTTACACAAGTAATTTGCAGAAGGAAAAAGAATAATCCTGTTCTTATTGGTGACCCCGGTGTTGGTAAAACTGCTATAGTCGAAGGTCTGGCTTTGAGAATTATCAGTAGAAATGTACCGCGTCTTTTATTTGATAAGAGAATAGTATCGCTCGACCTTGCTTCACTCGTGGCAGGAACAAAATACCGAGGGCAATTCGAAGAAAGAATGAAAGCGATAATGAACGAGCTTGAGAAAGCAACCGATGTCATCCTGTTTATTGATGAATTGCATACATTAGTTGGTGCAGGTGGTGCTTCAGGTTCACTCGATGCATCTAATATGTTCAAACCCGCTTTGTCACGCGGTGAAATTCAGTGTGTCGGCGCAACCACTCTCGATGAATACAGGCAATATATAGAGAAAGACGGTGCCTTGGACAGGCGTTTTCAAAAAATTATTGTTGACCCACCTACATCGGAAGAAACCGTTACGATATTAAATAATATTAAAGACAGATACGAAGAACACCATAACGTAAGATTTACAAATAATGCAATAGATGCCTGTGTACGACTCTCAGAGCGGTATATAACAGACAGGCACTTCCCTGACAAAGCAATTGATGTTATGGATGAAGCAGGTGCTAAAGTCCATTTGCTTAATCTTGATGTTCCTAAAGAAATATTAACACTCGAAGAAAAAATTGAAGATATAAAAGTTCAGAAAAATCTTGTTGTCAAACATCAGAATTTTGAAGAAGCAGCGCGTTTACGCGATTTGGAAAAAAGAGTTCAAACAGAACTCGAGCTTGCAAAAACAAGTTGGGAGAAAAATGCAAGTAAAACATATTTCCCTGTTAAAGAAGATGATATTTCCGATATCGTTGCAATGATGACCGGAATTCCTGTTAATAGAATTGCCGAAACTGAATCTGATAAATTGAAAAATCTTCCCGGTTTGCTCAAAGGTCATGTTGTCGGTCAGGACGATGCCATCGATTTGCTTACAAAGGCAATTCGCAGAGCCAGAGCAGGATTGAAAGACCCTAAACGTCCGATTGGTTCATTCATGTTCCTCGGTCCTACTGGTGTCGGAAAAACCGAATTGGCTAAAGCATTATCAAGAGTCATGTTCGATACCGAAGAAGCACTAATCAGGATTGATATGAGTGAGTATATGGAAAAATTCTCGGTATCGAGATTTGTCGGGGCTCCTCCGGGATATGTCGGCTACGAAGAAGGCGGACAATTAACTGAAAAAGTAAGAAGAAAACCATACTCTATTATTTTATTGGATGAAATTGAGAAAGCTCATCCCGATGTATTCAACATTTTACTCCAGGTATTTGACGATGGTACTTTGACTGACGGTCTCGGCAGAAAAGTTGATTTTAAAAATACGATTATTATTATGACATCCAATGTTGGTACACGCGACATAAAGATGGGTGGAAGAATCGGCTTTACCGAGCAAACTCCAAAGGATGAGAACGAACATGTAAAATCTACAATAGAGGAATCAATTAAAAGATTATTCAATCCAGAATTCATAAACAGGATTGACGATTTCATAATATTCCAGAAATTGCAGAAAGAACACATATATTCAATCATTGACATACAAATGACATTGCTTAAAGACCGTCTGAAAATCAATGGCATGACAATCGAAATGACAGATAAAGCAAAAGATTTTCTCGTCGAAAAAGGATTTGATGACAAATTCGGTGCAAGACCGTTGAAGCGTACACTTCAAAAATATGTCGAAGATGAACTCGCAGAGTTGATGCTTGTCGGCAACATTAAACTTGGAACAAGAATCATTGCTGATAAAGTCGAAGAACAGGAAAAATTAAAATTTGAAATGATTGAAGGTGAAATTATCAAAACCGAAGAAATCATACCGCAACTCACACCCGATAAACTCGGTGAAGACACAGAACATCTAGGTCTGAAAGGTGAAATGATTTCCGATGAACTTGGTAGCTCTGGCTCTACAGAACTGACAAATTGAAAAAAAATTAATTTATTATTGTATCAACCGTAGGATTAATCCCGCGGTTGATTTTTTTTTGCCACACTTGTTCTATTCAGATAATCTGCAACTTTCCAGAGAAAATCTTATAAGCCCTTCGCGCAATTCTTCTAGTTCTTTGTGTAAAAATAATTAATGTACAAAAAAAATGGGAGACCTTTCACCTTCTCCCATTTTTCAATTCCAAATTATAATTCAATATTCAGCAATCAGAATTCAAAATTTCTTTTTCAATAAATCTGCAATTGTCGGTTTACTGATCTCCGTCAACTCATAATATACTCTCGTGTTCGGCTTTTTAATTTTAATATACCTCCCCAGATTAATCGGAGTGCCTATCACAACAGAATCGCAGTCAGTCTTGTTAATAGTCGACTCCAAATCCTTCAATTGCTGTTCACCGTAACCCATGGCGGGAAGCAAAACACCAATCTCAGGATATTTCGCAAATGTCTCTTTTAATTTCCCGACAATGAATGGACGCGGGTCAACCAATTCAGCGGCTCCATATCTCCTCGCTGCAACTGTTCCGGCACCTATTTCCATTTCGCCGTGTGTAAGTGTAGGACCATCTTCAACAACCAAAACTTTTTTATCATAAATTACTGACGTGTCGTCAACTGCAAGTGAAGACGCCGCCATAACAATCATTGCTTTTTTATTCAACATTCTTACATTATTCAGTACGAATTCGATGTCCTCTGGATATGCTGAATCTACTTTGTTGACAACAATAACGTCAGCCATTCTGACATTCACTTCACCGGGATAATAGCTCATCTCATGTCCTGGTCTGAGAGGGTCAACAACTACGATTGAAAAATCAGGTTTGTAAAAAGGCATATCGTTATTACCACCGTCCCATACAATAACGTCAGCTTCCTTTTCGGCTTCCCTCACAATTGCTTCATAGTCCACACCTGAATAAATCACGCTTCCCATAGCAATATGCGGCTCGTACTCTTCTATTTCTTCAATTGTACATTTATGTTTGATGAGGTCTTCGTATTTAGCAAATCTCTGAACCTTCTGCTTTGCCAAATCACCGTAAGGCATTGGATGCCTGATAGAAACTACTTTTTTACCCATTTCGAGTAATGCCCTGACCACTGCACGTGTAGTCTGGCTCTTACCGCATCCGGTTCTGACAGCAGTAACTGAAACAACAGGCTTCTTTGATTGAACCATTGTAGGGTATGAACCGAGCATCGAAAATCTTGCTCCTGCCGATATCACTCTCGAACCGATATGCATAACAGTATCATATGACAGGTCGCTGTATGATAATACACACTCGTCAATATTATATTTTTTAATTAATGTTTCAAGTTCTTCTTCTGCGAAAATCGGAATACCTTTGGGATATAAATTTCCTGCCAATGATTTTGGATACTTCCTTCCGTCAATGTCAGGTATCTGTGCTGCCGTAAAAGCAACAACTTCGTATTTGGAATTGTCCCTATAGGCAACATTAAAATTGTGAAAATCTCTTCCTGCAGCTCCGATTATTATTATTCTTGTCTTTTTATAACTCATAAAATCTCCATTACTATTCAACAAATTATTTTCGATTTAATCTAATGTATTAACGACTTTTTCGATTCTCTCGAAAGCCCAGTCTATTTCTTCTTTAGTAATCACAAGTGGAGGTGCAAATCTTATCACATTATCATGTGTCTCTTTGCAAAGTATCCCCTCATCCATTAAATTTTCACAGTATGGTCTTGCCTTTGTATCGAGTACGAAACCAATCCACAAGCCTTTTCCTCTCACTTCAACCAAATGCTTGCTTTTTATAGTCCTCAATCTTTCAATAAAATAATTTCCCATTTCATAAGAACGTTCAATCAATTTTTCATCAACCAATACCTTCAGTGAAGCTCTCGCTACTGCCGCTGCAAGAGGATTTCCTCCGAATGTCGAACCATGGTCACCCGGTTTGAATACCCCAAGAATATCCTTACTTGACAGCACTGCTGATACAGGATAAAATCCACCTGATAATGCTTTTCCGATAATCACCATATCCGGTTTAACATTTTCATATTGATGTGCAAAAAGTTTTCCGCTTCTTCCCAATCCCGATTGAATTTCATCGCAGATAAACAGCACATTATTTTCTTTACATATCATTTCAACTTCTTTCAAATATCCTGCAGGTGGTACAACAATTCCTGCTTCGCCCTGTATCGGCTCAACAAGAAATGCTGCAGTATTTTTATTGATTTTCGATTTCAAATCTTCAATATCACCATACTTCACAATTGGGAATCCCGGCGTCATCGGTCCGAAACCATCTTTATATTGTGCTTCAGTCGAAAAGCTGACTATTGTTACTGTCCTGCCGTGAAAATTATTTTCAGCACAAATTATTTCTGCTTTATTTTCAGGAATTCCTTTCACTTTATATCCCCATTTCCTCGCCGCTTTCACAGCAGTTTCCACAGCTTCTGCACCGGAATTCATCGGTAATGACACTTCATATCCGGTCATATCATGAAGGTCTTTATATAGTAATGGTAGCTGGTCATTCCTGAATGCTCGGCTTGTCAATGTTACTTTTCCTGCTTGTTCGGTAAATGCCTGCATAATCTTTGGATGACAATGTCCCTGGTTAACAGCAGAGTAAGCTGCCAGGCAATCCAAATACTTTTTACCCTCTACGTCAGTTACCCAAACTCCTTCTGCTTTTGTAACAACAACATCTAATGGATGATAATTATGCGCCCCATATTGTTCTTCTAATTCTATAAATTCTTTTGTTTTCATAATCTCTCTAATTAATTCCTAAAATATTTATTCTTTATCAAAAAGCATTGTAAGCAATGCCATTCTCACATATAATCCGTTTCTTGCCTGCCTGAAATATGCGGCTCTCGGGTCACCGTCAACCGCCGGATTAATTTCCACAGACCTCGGAAGCGGATGCATAATAATCGAATTATATTTCATCTTCTTCAATACATTCGTATCAATATTATACTTGGTCAAATCAATATCTTTTTTCTTTAATCTCTCTTTGTCGATTCTTGTCTGATAGACAACATCAACTTTATTGATAATATCATCTGTCTTTGATGAAATCTGATAAGATACACCTTTTTCATCTAAATGCTCGAGAATATCAGGTTTGATTTGAAGCTCGTCAGGAGCGATGAAATATAATTTTATTCTTTCAAATTTACTTAGAAGATAAGCCAGCGAACGTGCAGTTCTACCCTGGTCAAGCGCTCCGATTATAGCAACTGATAATCCATCAAGTGCATGACATTCATTATAGATTGTATATAAATCAAGCAAACCCTGAGTTGGATGTTGACCACCAGAACCGTCACCGGCATTAATAATCGGCACAGGTGAAACTGCTGCTGCTCTCTTTGCACCGCCTTCTTCAGAATGACGAAGGACAATTGCATCGCAATAATTTGATACGATTTGTATTGTATCTTCGAGCATTTCACCTTTGACTTCTGATGAAAATTCTTTTGCCTGTTCGGTTGATAATACTCTTCCGCCTAACCTGTAAACTGCCGCTTCAAAAGAAAATCTTGTTCGTGTGGATGGCTTATAAAATAATGATGCCATAATTTTTTTCTCATAATCCTTTGTTCCGCCTCTGGCAACAATTTTCTTCATCAGGTCTGTTCTCTCGAACAATTCGAGTATCAAAGGAACAGTGAACTGCTGTGATTCTACAATATGTTTCAATTTCATAATAACCTCACTTTATAATAGGTTAATTTTTATTTTATGGTATAATATGCGTTCCTGCTTTCTCTTCCAAAGCATCCATTAAAAATTCATAAGATGTGATTATAGCTTTTTTGCCGCCATTTCTTAAGAATTTAATAACTGATTCCACTTTTGGACCCATACTCCCTGGAAGAAAATGTCCTTCCTTAAAGTATTTTTCCATCTCATCTGCACTTGCTTTTCTGATTCCTTTCTGGTTGGGTTTCTTGTAATCCAAATAAACCTGGTCAGTATCAGTGCTGATGATGAATAAATCGACATCCAATCCCTGTGCAAGTAATGCAGATGACCTGTCTTTGTCAATAACAGCTTCGGAACCCAATATCATGTGACCATCTTGTTTGATTACAGGTATACCTCCCCCACCGAGTGCAATCGTGATTATTCCCAAATCGAGTACTTTTTTAATTATATCCAATTCAAGTATCTCTATTGGTTCGGGTGAAGCTACAACTCTCCTGTAACCTCTTGCTGCATCTTCTATGATATTCCAACCAAGTGTTCTATGTTTTTCCTCGGCTACTTTCTTCGAATAAAAAGGTCCTATCGGTTTTGTCGGATTTTGAAAAGCATTGTCCTTTTCGTCAACTCTCGCCATAGTCGGAATTGTTATTACCGGATTAAGCAAACCAAACTGCTTCAATTCGTGAACCATTGCTCTTTGTAG
>JACRLY010000114.1 GCA_016219595.1 Ignavibacteriota bacterium
AATATCAATTTTTTTTTATTTTCTATCAATTAAAAGATTTTCTTTAATGAACTCTGACGAATTTAAAAAATGGGGACACGAGATTGTTGACTGGATTTCTGATTACTTTAAAAATATTGAAGAGTATGATGTAAAACCAAACATACAACCCGGCACAATTAAAAATCAATTACCTTTAAATCCTCCTGAAGATTCAGAGAAATTTGAAAATATATTTGAGGACTTCCAAAAAATTATTGTTCCCGGGATGACACACTGGCAGAGTCCGAATTTCTTCGCCTATTTTCCGGCTAACACGAGCTATCCATCGTTAGCTGCCGAATTCCTTACTTCTGCTCTTGCTGCTCAATGCATGATGTGGCAGACTTCACCTTCAGCAGCAGAATTAGAAGAATTAACAATGGACTGGCTCCGTCAAATGATTGGTTTGCCCGAAGAATTTACAGGTGTGATTCAGGATACTGCCTCAACAGCAACTTTAGTTTCCATACTAACTGCAAGAGAAAAATTATCATCATTTAATATTAATGCAAATGGTTTTTCATCTAATGAACAACTCAGAGTGTATTGCTCAACTGAAGCACATTCATCAATCGAGAAAGCAGTGAAAATAGCAGGCATAGGAAAAGAAAATCTTGTCAAAATTCCAGTTGATGAAAATTTTGCAATGTTACCTGAAGAATTGAAAAAAGCAATCGAAATAGATATTATCAATGGTTACAAACCGCTTTGCGTAGTTGATGCACTCGGTACCACAGGGTGCACAGCAATTGACCCACTTAAGGAAATAGGAGAGATTTGCAAAGAGAATAATATCTGGCTCCACGTTGATGCCGCTTTCGCCGGCTCTTCCCTGATTCTACCTGAATACAGATGGATGCTCGATGGAATAGAATATGCAGATACATTCGTTTTCAATCCTCACAAATGGTTATTTACTAACTTTGATTGCTCTGCTTATTTCGTTCTCGATAAAGAATCATTAATCAAAACTTTTGAAATGGTTCCGGAATATTTAAAGTCGGCAGAATCGCAGGTGAACAATTACAAAGACTGGGGAATCCAGCTTGGCAGACGTTTCCGCGCACTAAAATTATGGTTTGTAATTCGAAGTTTCGGTGTTACCGGTCTACAGGAAAAATTGCGTTACCATTTGGAGCTGACATGGGAATTAAAGCAAAAAATCGAATCCGAAGCAGATTTTGAAATTCTCGCTCCGGTTCATTTCAATGTGATTTGTTTCATGTTCAAACCTTCAGGATTTAATGATGGTGAAGAACTTAATAAATTAAACGAAACTCTTTTGACAAAATTAAATGACAGCGGAAAACTTTTCCTCACTCACACTAAACTGAATGGGATATTCGTAATCAGGTTTGTTATTGCTACGACTAATGTGGAAGCAAGGAACGTTGGACAGGCTTGGGAATTAATTAAGAAGGAAGCATATAATCTTATATCTAAGTCATAAAATATTCAGAGGAAATATTTTTTTGATTTTTATTCAGGTTCACAATGAAAATTTTATTTTTAATATTTATATTAATGATGTTCAATTTAGTTACGAAGGCACAGGAAAAATATAATCCGCCGCAAACAAAGATTATACCCTATAAAGACACTGTTCACGGTTTTCAGATTACCGATAATTACCGCTGGCTCGAAGACAAGAAAAATCCCGAAGTTGAGAAATGGTCCCACGAACAAACCGATTTTTCTGTTGATTTCATAAAGAAAAATTATTCCGATATACCTGGTTTGAATGACGAAATTCGGGCATTCATAGACAGGGACTATATCGGCGCTCCATTCTTCAAAGCAGACAGGGAATTTTTCTATGCAAAGAAAAAAGGGGAGCAGCAGTATAAACTTTATACGAGAATCAATGGTAAAGAAATTTTAATTTTCGACCCTCTTATCTATGATAAAACAGGAAAAACTGCAATTTCCGGATTTGTACTTACTCGTGATGGTAATAGAGCTGCAATCGGAACTCAATTCAAGGGTGATGAAATAAATGAATATAGAATAATCAATACAAGAAACGGAAGAATAGAAGGCTCTATTATTTGGTCTGAAGATGGAAGTGAAGAATCGGATCTATTAAAAAAATGTAAATGACTTTGGTTGGACAAAGGATGAAAAACATTGTTATTTATCTATTCGTACAAGAGGGATGATTGACAGCCAGGTCCCTGTCAAGACTTACCTGCACAAGCTCGGAGAGGACCAATCAAAAGATATTTTCCTGATTGCTCCGAAAGATGCAAAGGATGTAGCCGGTGTTTGGGATGCCGAAGATGATGATGTTACACTCTTCACAGAAGGCGATTTCTATTCCAACACTCTGAAAATCCGTAAAGCAGGAACTATGGATGAACCGAAAGTCATTTACTCCAGCGACAAATTCAGAGCAGATGTCTTTGTGAAGAACGGGAAAATTTATTATTAACAAATCACAATGCACCTAATTACAAACTGCTGGTTACCGATTTGAAAGAACCAGAATATGAAAAGGCGAAAGTGCTTATTCCCGAGAAAGAGACTGTACTTGAGGGCTATACATTAACAACCGATTATTTAATTACTCAGGACAAAAAAGATGCTCTCAGCCGTCTCACTGCTTACGATTTGAACGGGAAATTCATTAAGGAAATTGAGCTTCCCGAAACCGGTAACGTAAGCGGAATGAGCTATCACAAGGAATCGAACACTGTGTTTGTTTCTCTTTCCACCTTTACTGCTCCCGGTGTTTTATATAAGCTTGACGGGAAAACCCTGAAGTGGACTTTCTTTTACCAGGACAAGCCCCCGATTGACACAAAGAACATCGAAGCAAAGCAGGTATTCTCTCCAGGCTATGTAGGAACCACTGCATCTTTCATCAACCGTGGCGGAGTTTATGCTGTAGCTTGTCTCCGAGGCGGTGATGAGTATGGAGAGAACTGGCACAAAGATGGAATGCTTTTCAACAAACAGCATACATTCGACGATTTCATTTCAGCGGCTGAATATTTAATTAATGAAAAATATACAAATCCTTCAAAGCTTGGAATTCGCGGCGGAAGCAACGGCGGATTATTAATGGGTGCAGTAATGACTCAGCGTCCCGATTTATTCAAAGCAGTAATTTGCAGTGTGCCGTTACTCGATATGCTGCGTTACCACAAATTCCTGATTGCACGCTACTGGATTCCCGAATACGGCGACCCGGACAAGAAAGAAGATTTTCTCAATATATTGAAATACTCTCCTTATCAGAATATCCGCGAGGGATTCAACTATCCTGCAACATACTTTAAAGCAGGGGAGAACGACACAAGAGTAGACCCGCTTCATGCCAAAAAGTTTGTCGCCGCTATGCAGAACAATCCCGGTCAGACAAACCCGATACTTCTTTACGTTGATTTCGACAGCGGGCATGGTTCAGGGCAGTCAATAGAACAGCAAATCGAGAACATGTCACGTGAATGGATTTTCCTTTTCGGGGAACTGGGGATGAAATAAATTCTGAATTCTGAATGCTGAATTTCGGTTATCGCATAGCGATTATATTTTGATGGAATATTATTTATTGTAGTAAGTATCGAGGAATTCTTCACGTGTGATACCAATCTGATTAATTATGGCTCTCAATGTTCCGCTGTTTATTGTTTTATGATTTGGCATAACCAATGGTGTTATTGTCCCATCTTTATTTGTACGTTCCATAATAATATGATTTCCTTCACGAATAATAAAAAATCCCAATTTGTTGAATGTACTTATTATATCTTTTTTTTGGAATCAACAGGAAATTTCATGCTAAAACACCGGATTCTGCAATGAATGCTTCCTGTAAATCTAAATTATCTCCGAAACTTTCCCTGAAACGTTCGATACCATAATAATCTATAAATGCCGTAATCGAATCTTCGGTACTTCGGAATGCTTCTGCATAGGTACTGCCCTGGCCTACAATAGCACCTTTTGAAAACCCTAATGGATAACCTGTATAGCCATCTGAACTTTTTTCAATAATAATTTTTACTTTCATTATACCACCATTATTTTTGAAAAACTACGTTTTTCCATTATTATTATTGCTATAATAATTATAGAATTAATTCAGAATGACACTCATTCTATTTTATATTTTCTATATTCTGTTTTCTATCTACTATTTTCTTAATTATGAATTATTCTCCCACCATCACGAAAGCTCCCCAGATGTAGGGGATTTTGTATTTGTTGAATATTTCGATTTGTGCGGTGCGGAATGCTTCCCGCTTGGTCATGCCCGAAACCCAGTTGTTGTAAAATAGTGTCATCAGTTCGTTTGTGGATTGGTCGCCGACTGACCAGAGGGACATCAGGACGGTTTTTGCTCCTGCTGTCTGGAATGCACGCTGAAGCCCGTAAACTCCTTCGCCGTTTTTGATTTCACCGAGTCCAGTTTCGCATGCGGACAGGACAACAAGCTCTGTGTGGTCTAAGTCGAGGTCCATTGCTTCGTAGGAGGTAAGGATGCCGTTATCCTCTTCGCTTAGTTCCTTGTTTTTCCCTGTTATAATATTCGAAGCTCCTGCAAAAAACAAACCCGAACGGAGCAATGGATTTTCGAGCAGCCGTTTGCTTTCGAA
>JACRLY010000107.1 GCA_016219595.1 Ignavibacteriota bacterium
TAAGAAACTGATGAAACTAATGACTGAATGGATAGACGATGAAGCGAGAATTACTGCTGATAAACGAAAGCTTGAGATAGTTGATAGAAACAAGATTTGTAAAATTTCATTGATAATCATGTATAATATGAAGATTCTAATTTTATGTACCGGGAATTCCTGCAGAAGCCAAATGGCAGAAGGAATTTTAAAATCTCTGGATAACAAAATAGATGTTTTTTCTGCAGGTACTAAACCAGCATATATAATCAGTTCAAAAGCTGTAAAAGTCATGAATGAAATCGGCATTGATATAAGTAAACATAAACCCAAATCTGTTGACCAATTCATAAATGAAGATTTTGATTATGTTATTACGGTTTGTGATAATGCTAAAGAAACATGTCCTGTATTTACAGGAAAAGTAAAGTACAGATTGCATATAGGATTTGAAGACCCTTATTCATATAAAGGAAATGAAGAAGACACATTGAATAAATACAGGAAAGTAAGAGATTTAATTAAAACTGAATTCAATAAATTTTATAAAAATATATTTAGGTGAAATATGAGAAATGATAAAGAAATAAAAGAATTAGTAAAAGAAAAATACGGGCAAATAGCAAGGGATTCCGATAAGCAAAATTCAGAATCAGGATGTTGCTGTGGCTGTGGTCCTTATACAATCGATTATTCAGTGATGAGTGATGATTATAAAGGTATTGAAGGATATATTGATGATGCTGATTTAGGTTTAGGATGCGGATTACCCACTGAATTTGCAAATATCAAAGCCGGAGAAACAGTACTCGATTTGGGTTCAGGAGCCGGAAATGATGTATTCATAGCAAGACGATATGTCGGTGAAACAGGCCGAGTAATCGGAGTAGATATGACCCAGGATATGATTGATAAGGCAAATGAAAATAAAAGGAAATTAAATTATTATAATGTAGATTTCAGATTAGGTGAAATCGAAAATTTACCTGTTGATAATGATTCTGTTGGTTTAGTTATAAGCAACTGTGTACTTAATCTTGTTCCTAATAAACAAAAAGCCTTTTCGGAAATATTCAGAGTCCTTAAAAGTGGTGGAAGATTTTGTATTTCTGATATAGTATTGAATACAATTCTACCTGAAAAGTTGCAATCTGCCGCAGAAATGTATGCAGGTTGTGTGGCAGGGGCATTGCAAAAGAGTGATTATATGAGCGTTATTAAATCATTAGGATTTTCAAATATTCAGATTGTTAAAGAAAAGAATATAAAAATACCTTCAAGCATACTGATGAATTATTTGGACTTGAATGAAATTGATGAATTCAAAAAACATTTAAATCCGATTATTAGTATTACAATCACAGCAGAAAAAAAATAATAATTATTTAGAGGGCTCATGGCTGATATAATGAAAAGACTGTCATTCTTAGACAGATATCTAACGATTTGGATATTTCTTGCAATGGCTGTTGGTGTCTTATCTGGTTATTTATTTCCGGGTATAGTTGGATTCTGGGAACAATTTCAAAGCGGAACGACAAACATTCCTATTGCTGTAGGGTTGACTTTGATGATGTATCCCCCACTTGCCAAAGTAAGGTATGAGGAACTTGGTGATGTATTCAGGAATTTTAAAATTCTTGGATTATCACTTGTTCAAAACTGGATTGTTGGACCAATACTAATGTTTTTCCTTGCAATTTTGTTTTTACAGGATTATCCTCATTATATGGCAGGGCTGATTATGATAGGTCTTGCAAGATGTATTGCTATGGTAATTGTCTGGAATGAACTTGCTAAAGGCGATACAGAATATGCAGCAGGATTAGTTGCATTCAACTCGATATTCCAGGTGCTGTTCTTTTCCGTTTATGCCTATGTATTTATTACTGTCTTACCAAAATGGTTAGGATTGCAGTCTTTCAAAGTGGACGTTACAATAAGCCAGATAGCTGAAAGTGTATTTATTTATCTTGGAATCCCCTTCATAGCAGGCATCGTAACAAGATTTGCACTTATTAAATTAAAAAATAAAGAATGGTATCATAATAAATTCATACCGAAAATCAGTCCCATAACATTAATTGCATTGCTGTTTACAATCATTGTGATGTTCTCACTAAAGGGAGAATATATTGTGAAAATTCCTCTGGATGTTGTCAGAATCGCAATACCACTATTACTTTATTTCATAATAATGTTCTTAGTATCATTTTATATGGGAAAAAAAGTTGGAGCTGATTACTCTAAAACTGCAACATTATCATTCACTGCAGCGAGTAACAATTTTGAACTGGCAATAGCAGTGGCAGTAGCAGTGTTCGGAATAAATTCAGGTGAGGCATTTGCTGCAGTAATAGGACCATTAGTTGAAGTTCCGGCTCTAATTGCATTGGTGAATGTGGCTCTTTGGTTCCAAAAGAAATATTTTATAAATCCAAAAGCTGAGAATATAAGTGTATAAGATGTTCATATTTAAAAGAATTTAATTAATTATAATAATAAATCAAATTTAATAATTTTTTTTTGGTGAATCTTATGAAATATTTATGTAATTCTATGCTTATTGTAACATTGTTATTAATAAGTTTTAAAGTAACTATCGCCGATACAAAGCAAGACATTGATAATGCAAACAAAAATGGCAAAGTCGTATTCTGTGTAGTTATTGAGAAAGGTAGTAAAAGCAATAATGAAGCTTTGAACATTGCTCAAAAAGCTCAAAAATTATATTCCAAATCTGAAGTTATAGAATTGGATAAGAATAGTATTGCTAATTACAAACTTGTACAAACTTATCGTTTAACAGGAGCACCTACTCCACTTATATTGGTAATAGGAAAAAATGGCACCGTTGTTGGTGGAGCAGTTTACAATGAGACAACAGCAGAAGACCTTGTTGCTAAGATACCAACACCAAAGCTTGAAGAAGTATATGCTTCTGTTGCTGATAGTAAACCTGCAATTTTGATATTTACCAAAAAATCATTCACAGATAGAATAGAAGTACTCAAGACATGTAATGAGGCAGTATCTATTTTAAAAAACAATGCATCTATAATAGAAGTAAACATGGATGATAGCAAAGAAGATAATTTTATGAAAATGGTTCGTATAAATAAATCATCGAAATCTTCAGTTGTTTTAGTTATAAATAAGCAAGGACAATTGTCAGGCACAGCTACAACTATGCCTGATGCAAAAAAATTAGCTGCGGCTGCTACAGCGGTTCCAAAAGGTGGGTGTGGGCCCGGTTGCGGTCCAGCAGGGTGTGGTAAATAATAATTTTTTTAAATATTACAGAATCTCAAGTATGAAAATTTACAAATTAGTTTTTATTGAGTTGTGGCATAGGAAATCCCAGTTAATAACTGCATTGTTAGCGATTACTCTCGGTATTGGTGTAATAGTAGGAATTCGTTCTGTAGCAGTTGTTTCAGAAAAAGCTGTAGCTATTAATCTTGACAATCTCGGTGCAAATATAATGGTTTTGCCTCAAGGTGCAAGTGTTGATAATTATTATTCTGCCGACATAGATGCACCTACATTTCCTGAGGAATATGTCGAACGAATAGTAACTTCTACTCTTCAGGGTGTGGATAATTTATCCCCTAAAGTAACTAGGAGAGTAAAAGTAGGAGAAACAAGTATTGTTTTAACCGGAATTCTACCCAAAAATGAGTTGGCATCAAAACCTATCTGGCAAACAGCCGGATTGAATGGAAGTGAACTTCAAGCAAGCTGTGGAACAAATCCTGTAAATCAATCACTTGGCTATAAAGATGAGAAATTA
>JACRLY010000108.1 GCA_016219595.1 Ignavibacteriota bacterium
GACAGATGAGTGCCTTGTGGGTTCAAGTGTTGCACAGAAGTTAAAACTTAACGAAGGTAGTAAAGTTAAGATTCAAGAGAAGGACTTTATCGTTGCAAAAGTACTACCTGAAACTGGTACAGTAGACGATGATAGAATATTTGCCCACCTACACACGATTCAAGCATTGTTAGGTATTAGTGGTCAAATCAGTGCAATAGAAATAATGGGATGCTGCAATGCTATTTCAGATGGATTACTTGGAAAACTTAGGAATATTCTACCTGACACTAAAATAACAACAATTGGTCAAATAGTATCAACTCAGATTAAGACAAATCAGCTTATGAATAAAATATCAATTATATTTTTAATTATCATATTGTTTGTCGGGGTAATTTCAATAGGAAATTCTATCTGGGCAAATGTAAATGAAAGAAAGAAGGAAATCGGAACTTTAAGAATGATAGGTTTTACAAAATCGAATATATATAAAATTCTTCTGCTCAAAGCCGCTATTCTTGGAATCATTGGTGGACATATGGGTTATCTTGTCGGCACACTTTCCGGTATGGTACTGGGCCCGCAACTCGCCGGATTAAATATAGAACCTATACCAATTTATTTGCTTTGGTCGGTTCTTATATCATTAATAATTTCATTATTTGGCTCATTGATACCGGCTTATTTGGCAGGTAAAATTGAACCGTATATAATCATGCAGGAGGCATAAAATGTTAATAGAAACAAATGGATTATCGAAATTTTATCAGCATAAAGACGGTTTGATAGAAGCCATTAAAGAGATTGATTTAGGATTTGAACAAGGAGATTTTGTTACAATAACCGGTCCATCCGGTTCAGGCAAAACAACATTATTACTCTTGCTTGCTGGGTTGATAAGACCAACAACAGGAACTATTAAGTTTCATCAGTATCACCTTCATTCGGCTTCAGATAATGAGCTGGCCGGTATTAGAAGTAAGCATATTGGTTTTATCATGCAGAATTTCAGTTTAATTCCATATCTATCTGTTTTGAATAATGTTCTCATTCCATTATCGTTAATTCAAAATAGAGAGAAAACTCGAAATGACTATGCAATACATCTTCTCCAAAAAATTGGTTTGAAGGATAGGATGAATCATTTACCCAAGGAACTATCTGCTGGTCAGCAACAAAGAGTAGCAATTGCAAGAGCTTTGGTAAACAAACCTGATTTAATACTGGCTGATGAACCTACAGGAAACCTTGACCCGGAATTATCAGTAGAAATTTTGGAAGTCCTGAAAAAAATCAATATTGAGAATCAAATTACAATTGCAATGGTAACACATAGTCCAACAGCTTCCAAGTATGGTAATATAAGGATACACATTGATAAAGGTAGTATTGTGAATTGAGCACAGCTAAAGGTAACAAGACCATGTATCTTATATATTTGATTTAAACCTGTATTAATTATATTATAATTAGATTTTAATTATGAAATCACCTTTAGAAATTTCACATTTTGAAAATTACAAGTTTTATTTACCTTTAATTTTTCTTCCATTTTGGTTGTTGCTTTACATTTACCTTGATTCAATATCAAATTATTTTGTTTATGAAATCTTAGGAATGGCAAAAGGTATACACATAACAGAATCAATAAGATTTTTTATTTATGAGGTACCAAAGGTTTTACTTTTACTTGTTCTAATTGTATTTGTAGTCGGCATAATCAGGTCATTTTTCTCACCTGAAAAAACAAGAAAGGTACTTGAAGGAAAACCTTTATTAATTGGTAATATAATGGCAAGCGGATTAGGAATAGTAACACCATTTTGCTCTTGTTCAGCAATTCCACTATTCTTAGGTTTTGTAGAATCAGGCATTCCACTTGGAGTTACATTCTCCTTTTTGATAGCTGCGCCGATGATAAATGAAATTGCCGTAGTCCTGTTATTCGGTTTATTCGGATGGAAGACAGCACTTATTTATGTTTCTACAGGTCTGGTAATTTCAATTTTTTCAGGTTGGCTTATAGGTAAATTGAAACTTGAAAAATATGTGGCAGATTGGGTATATCAAACAAAATCCGGAAATATTGAAATTGAAGGACAAATAATATCATTCAGCGAAAGAATTGAAACTGGATATACAGCAGTAAGAGAAATTGTATCTAAAGTATGGATTTATATTGTTGTTGGAATAGGAGTTGGGGCAGCAGCTCACGGATATGTCCCAGAAGATTTTATGGTTTCGGTTATGGGAAAAGATGCTTGGTATTCGGTTCCATTGGCTGTTTTAATCGGAATTCCATTATATTCAAACGCGGCAGGCATTATACCTGTTGTCCAGGTATTAATTGAAAAAGGTGCTTCATTGGGCACCTCACTTGCTTTTATGATGGCTGTAATAGGACTATCATTACCTGAAACAATAATTTTAAAAAAAGTTCTGAAATTACCATTAATATTTATTTTTATTGGAATCGTTGCTTCAGGTATAATGACAGTAGGATTTTTATTTAATATGATTATGTAAATTTTTTTATAAAAGTACATTTTTTTTAATTTTTTATTTGTTATTATACTATGAAAAAGTTATGTAAAACTTTGTTTATCCTGATTATTTTTTTCTGCAATTCTTATTTATTTTCGAATGATAATCAAACCAGAATTGACATATTCTATTTTCATGCTACGATTAGGTGCCACACTTGTTTGACAATTGAGGACTTTATTAAAAAATCTGTTTGGATGTCATTTGAAAAGGAACTTAAGGATAGTACTATATTACTTGCTTCATTAGATTTTCTTCAACCGGAAAATGAGCAATTCCAGGAAAAATATAATTTCGATACGCAAACACTTATTGTCAGTAGAAAGGTCAATGGTATTGAAATAAAATGGAAAAATCTTGATAAAATTTGGGATTATGTTAATGATTTTGAAAAATTCAAAGATTATATAGTTAATGAAATAAAATTATATCAAAGGGATTAATATGAATATTAAAATTTTAGGAACAGGATGTAGTAAATGTACTATGCTAGAAAAAAAAGTTAGTGAGATTGTAACAAACAAAAGCATTGAAGCCTCAATTGAAAAAATTACTGATTTGCAGGAAATAATGAAATTCGGAATAATGATGACTCCCGGACTTGTTATTAATGACAAGGTTGTAAGCTATGGGATAATTCCGAAAGATTCTCAGATCATTCAGTGGTTAGAGGAGGGTAACTAAAATGAAAAGATTTATCTTAATAACAAGTATAATATTAGTTTTTGTTAGTTCATTTCACATGGGAACACTGGCACAAAGCCAAAAACCGAAGGTAACTTTTATTGAATTAGGCTCAGTAAGCTGCATACCATGTAAAAAAATGCAGCCAATTATGGAATCTTTAGAAAAAAAATACGGTGAACAGTTAAAGATAATATTTTATGATGTTTGGAAGTCCGAACATAAAGATAAAGCAAAGAAATACGGTATCAGACTAATTCCGACTCAGGTTTTCCTCGATGAAAACGGAAAAGAGATACATAGGCATGAAGGATATTATCCTGAGGAAAAAATTGAAGAATTTCTTCAGTCGAAAGGATTGATGCCAATTAAAAAGAAGGTATCAAAATGATTGAATCCATTTTTAATACATTAAGTGAATTACTTTATCAAAACTATTTATTAGCAATTTTGTCATCACTTTTGTGGGGTTTACTAAGCATATTGTTAAGCCCCTGCCATTTATCAAGCATACCTTTAATTGTCGGTTTTTTGACC
>JACRLY010000047.1 GCA_016219595.1 Ignavibacteriota bacterium
ATCAGATGAATATTTCATTGTCGGTGCCCATTTCGACCATTTAGGGTGGGGAGAGGTCAATTCATTCTATAAAGGCAAAGTTCCACAAATTCATCATGGAGCAGACGATAATGCATCAGGAGTATCCGCTTTAATAGAATTAGCCTCAATTTTCAAAAATAATCCTCTTAGGAGAAGCATTATATTTATTTCATTCAATGCCGAAGAATTAGGACTTCAGGGTTCTGCCTGGTATGTTAAAAATCCCTTAGTCCCATTGAAAAAAACTGATTTCATGCTCAACATGGACATGATCGGAAGAATGAAAGACAACAGGCTGAATTTGATGGGAACAGGTTCTTCTGCCAGGTTTTCGAACATTGCAGATTCTCTCTCTCTTGTCGATTCAATAAAAATAATAAAAGTTAATGAAGCTTATGGTCCAAGCGACCATGCATCTTTCTATTCAAAAAATATCCCGGTAATGATGATGTTTACCGACCTTCATCTCGATTATCACAGACCTTCTGATGAAATCGATAAAATTAATTTTGACGGACTGGCTCATCTCACTTTATTTGCCGAGCACACTCTTCGTGCTGTCGATTCTTATGATACAAAACCGGATTACCAGGTTATAAAATCAGCCGATACTTCTAATATTCCTAAAGAGAGAGGATATGGAAAAGTATGGTTCGGTGTGGTACCTGACTTCGAGGAAAATCCCAATGGATTGAAAATATCGGGCACTGCCGGAGGCAGTCCTGCACAAAAAGCCGGTTTAATTAGCGGGGATATTATTACAAAATTCGGTGACAAAACCGTGAAAAATCTTTATGACCTGACTTATTGTTTAAAGGCATTTAACCCGGGAGATGTTGTTGATATATTTATATTAAGAGCTGACAAGGAAATGAAATTAAAATGTACCCTTGAATCGAGAAAATAATTAAAGAGACTAAATTATATTGGAAATTATCAAAAATACTTTTGAGATCGTTAATTCTATAAATGAAAAAATACGGGGGGATTTAAGGTATCCTTCTCAAACAGAGAAAATGCCTTGCATTATTCTTTTGCATGGTTTCCAGGGATTCAAGGACTGGGGATTTTTTCCTTATATTTCAGAAAAAATTACTGAAGCCAGAGCAATTACTTTCTGCATTAATTTCTCTCTGAATGGCATGGGGACTAGAACTGATATTGCCGAATATCCCGAAAAATTTGCACGAATGACAGTTTCGCAGGAAATTGAAGATGCCGAACTTGTTATTAAAAATATAATTGAAGGTGAATTCCTTGATAAAGATATATGGAATGGAGAAATTTATCTGCTCGGCACTTCGCTCGGAGGAGGCATATCAATATTAACTGCAAAACGAAATAAAAGTATTAATAAAATTGCTCTGTGGGCATCTATTGCAAAATTTGACAGGTACTCACTTCGTCAAAAGAATGAGTGGAAAGAAAAAGGATTAATTGAATTTACTAATTCCGTTACAAAACAGTTAATGAAACTGAATTATACATACATCGAGGACATTGAAAAGAATAAAAGTGAATATTCTTTGACTGATGCAATTTCAGAATTGAAAATTCCTGTCTTAATTTTGCATGGAGCTAAGGATGTGAGTGTTCAATTGAAGGAGGCAGAATTACTTGTCGAATCGGCTCCTTACGGTATGACGGAATTTAAAGTAATTGAAAAAACAGGTCATACATTCGGAATCGCTCATCCTTTCAATAAATCAACTAATGCCCTGGAGCAGGCATTGGAAAAAACAATTAATTTTTTTGGATTGAAATGAAAAAAATATTGATATATATTGGAACATTACTGTTATTCGTAGGCTGTGAGCTTTTCACAATAGGTACAGCACCAAAAAAAGTTAAACCTGTCGAAGTCAATCAGAAATCACCTATAGGCACCGTCTATTTATTCAAGACTGAATTGGACAGCAACAACATTCCCGCTGCAACAAAAATACTTGCTACTCCGAAAGGAACACAATATCTCGCTATAGAAAAACTCGACCTTTATGATGAAGTAGAACGCCTGAGAAGGTTGCTTGTTAATAAGCCAATAACATATATCAAAGCAGACTCACTTAACCAGTCAAGTTACAAAGTTTCTGTAGAATTTGACTATATCCACAAGATGTCATTTACAACATATAAGATAGATGATGCATGGTTCATCACCGAATATGGTGAATAGTTAGATAATATTATTTTAGTCATTGCGAGCTTAAAGAAATTTTTTCGAACTTTGCGTGGAACAAGAAAAATAAGATTTCTCGCGAAGACGCAACTACCAAAACCACAATTGAAAAGCAATGTTTCTATTGAAGAAGCATTGCAGCAAAGACGTTCAGTTAGAGAATACACTGACGAATCTTTAGCATTACATGAAGTTTCCCAGCTTCTCTGGGCAGCATACGGCATAACCCAACATGCTGTAAATGGTCCTGAATTTCTGCGAGGGGGATTT
Source organism: Ignavibacteriota bacterium (assembly GCA_016219595.1). Lineage (GTDB taxonomy): Bacteria > Bacteroidota > Ignavibacteria > Kapaibacteriales > UBA2268 > XYC2-FULL-35-21. The sequence goes on from JACRLY010000047.1 coordinate 2,471, forward strand.
CGTACCGCACCTTCTGCAGGCGCATTATATCCTCTTGAATTCTATATAGTAGTTGGCGGTGTAGAAGGATTAGAGCCTGGAATTTACAAATACAATTCAGAAAATCATGAATTGATAAAATTAATAGAGGGTGACAAAAGAAAAGATATATCAAATGCATCATTAAGCCAGGAAATGTTCGAATCTGCTCCTTTGACAATTGTCATTACCGCAGTTTTTTCAAGAACCACCGGTAAATACGGGACAAGAGGCAGAGAGCATTATGTTTGGTGTACCTGCACAGTCGGTGCATTTTCAGATTCCGACATCTACAAGTTAATGAAATTATCTTCAGAGGAAGAACCGATTTATCTGTTACCTGTAGGAAAGAAAAGATAATAAACTGGCAGATTTAATTCTGTAATTATCTCCCTGTTTCAATATACTGAACAGCTCTTTCGAGAATATCATCTTTACCCTTAACCAGACTTTCGGAAGTCTGCTTAACTTCAATGTCAGGCATAACCTGCTTCCTGTTGATTTCTTTACCGTCGGGGGCTATTCCTATCAGACCTGTCATAGTGAAATAATAATCCCCGGGCAGCCTGAATCCCAGCACTTCAGCAGCCATCCCTGCTGTAGGATTGCCTATTATATTACCAATATGATAATATCTAGCAAGCAGAAGAAGTGCTTCTGAATTTCCATAAGTTCTTCCGTCGGCAACAAATGTTATATTATAATTATTTCCATATCCCTTAGGCGAAATCATTTTCTGCAAAACTTCATAAGATACAAGTTCATGGTCAGGCATAGTAAATATAGGCAATCTCCAGACAATTGAATTGGACGATTGACTTAAAAATTTACCGAGAAATGCCGGAGACAAAGGCGAGAATCCCCTCATATCAAATATTACTCCTTTACCATTAAGTAAACTGGCTATATTTTTATTCAAAATATCATCATTCACCCTGGTCATGTCTACATAAAAAACACCTTTTTTCAGTTCTGCAATGGCAGGAAGTTTAGAATCCACTGTTTCGGACAAAAGCATATCCCGTTTGAATTCCTGTTCAAATAGGGGTCCGGACTGAGATTTGATTTTCAGTACAATTTTAGAATTTTTGACACCTGCTCTCAATTCTGCTAATCCTCTTGAAATTTTCCAATCTTCATTTCCTCCGCAATACAAACCTCTGAATTCCTTTATTACCTGGTCGACAGGTTTCCCGTTGATTTCCGTTACCATGTCACCGGAATAGACATAGGGTTTATCTCCAAAAACTTTGTAAATAACAAGATTATTGTCTATATATTTCCAAAGAAAAGGCAAACCATAATCTGTTTTTTCAAAATCAGCCCATACTCTTACCTGGTCATCATTAAGTTCAGTAGTCATCATTTTCAGAGTAACAAGGAATTCATCCTTGTTTTTATCTAATGCTGCTTTTTTAAGATATTTTTCCAGCAATACATCATCTATTTTATATTTGCCGTCGTAAACGGAAAAATGCCTGAAAATATTCCACAGCATAGAAATAATTGAAAGCCTTGAGGTTCTGTCATCGCCGTTATACACAAAATTTGCTGATTTTGTAGTATTGATTCTAAGAATATTTTTTGGATGAGGCAATGAACCCAATGTGTCTGCAAAGCAAGTCAGAGGCATAGAAAAATCTATTTTGTAAGTAAGTTTTCCATTATAAATTTCACCAATCCTCGGAAGCTTGATCCTGGTAATTTCATCAGAATAAATCAACAGAGATTTTACACCCGATTTTTTTTCATTTTTTACTACTATTGCATTATACCCTGCTTCTTCCGATGGTATATTAAAAAACCACCCGTTAACAATCCTGCCAGTATCAGAATCCTCAAAACCATTGTTTCTAGGTTCGGTTTCTTTTAATACTTTATTCTTTTCTATAATCGAAATTCTTGCATCGTCAAACCATGCCTTGCCTTCTCCAATAATCACAAGCCCTATGCGGATAGTTACGGCATTCATCGGGACATCGGCTTCAATGCTGTATTTATCCCAACTGTTTTTTGTAATTGGATTTTCAAACATCGTGCCCATATATACAATATCATTCTCTCCCTTATCGATTCTAATAGCAAGCTGAGCCTGCCCGGAGGGGGGTATGACATCAGCCTTGACATAAGCATTAAAGCTTATTCTTTTGCCTTTGTATGGCTCGGCGTTCATAACCTGGAACACAGAACCTTCTTTTTCCCGCAATGATGAATAAACATTGACAACATCACTGCCAAGAATAGTGGCATTCGATTCAATATCAGGTCCCTTATGCCTTCTTGCAATTGCAAGTTTAGGAATAGCAGAATTTGGCGGAGTCAAATCCTTTTGCTTTCCCTTTTTACCGGCATTATAAATTTCCAAATCAGGAGCTATTGTTGTAAAAATATTTCGAAGCCTGTCTATTAATTTTTCGTCAGAAGGAATACCTTCAATATAATCTATTCCATTAAGCAGGAATTCTTCCCAATCAGTAGTCAGAGCCAATTCACCGGGATAAAAATAACGTATGTAACCGTACATTTTTGACAGAGCCATAATATTATCCAAACCTCTTTGGGTCAGAGGTGCAGGAGGTGCATTAACCTGGTTTACCGAATCAATGATTTCTATGCTTGCATCATCAATCCAGGCTTTACCGTTACCAATGAGCATCAACCCGTAATTCAAAACGACTGCGTTTTTGTCGATCCTGCCAGTGATTTCATAGTATTCCCAATTGTTGACCACCACCGGATGGAGTTCACCCAAATCCTCGAATCCCGGGCAATTATCAGGCAGGTGTGCCCTCATCCATAAATGAGCAGAACCACGCGGACCCATAATCTCAGCCCTTATCGCAGCCCGGAATCTAACCAATTTGCCCCTGTAAGGTTTTGCGTCAATTGTCTGCATAATGGAACCAAGTACATCTAAAGAATCACTGAAGTGTTTTAATAAAAAGCATTTATTTCCACTCTTTGGTATTTCAGTCGAAATTTCAGCATCATAACCGTTTTTAATTGCGAAACCGGGAAGTACCCAGCCAAGAGCCAGAGTGCCCGGCGAACCCTCCTCAAAATCAAGGTTATATGGATGGAGCAGTTTCTGAATTGTCTCTGCCCTTGAACAAGAAAATGATATAAAAAATGCCAATACAAGTATTAATAATCTCTGCTTCACTAAATACTCCTGTTTTATTATAGTTTTTCACGATTTGTACAATCGAATAATATAATGACACATAAATCCAAAGAATGTTTCAAAAAAAATAACCTCACCAAAAAAATGATGAGGTTAATTCCTAAATATATTTATTTTATTAAAAAATTAGAAAAATATTCTTGCTATTATTTGTGCTGTTGTTGATATTTGACTATTACTATAAGAAGAATACTTTACTTCGGTTTGACCTGATTTATCAGTCGGTGTAAAGAAATTATAATATGATATTCCAACATCAGCTCCTAAGCTGAAATTCGGAGAAAAATAATACTCGCCACCTAGTACACCACCTAAAAATAAAAGACCCTGTGAGCTTTCAGTAATTGAAAATTGCCCTGGTGTTTTTGATGAATTAGAACCATACCCAACTCGCAATCCCAAATATGGCGTAGTTGATTTGTTACTCTTCATTAAATAAAAGAAACCGCTTCCAATAGTTAATCCTGTATATGAACTCTCGGATTTATTAGACTGTCCCTCGAATTGATAAGATCTACTTGATGTAAAAAGCATCAAAAAAGGCTCAATTCTGAAACCTGACATATTGATTGGGACATAAATCATTGACATATTTATCATTGGTACAGCCCCATCACTTAAAACTAAATTCATCCCGTAACTTGCTCCAACACCGATTTTATTCTCATCCTGGCTGAAGGCGGACGTTGTGATAAATAATAATGCGAACAAACATACAAATAAAATCTTCATAACGCTACTCCTGTTAATTTTGAAAATATTTTATTATTAAAAACCAGACATATTGCAGGTTTTATTATAAGCATTCGCATAATATCTTTACATTATTTTCCTTAATAACTTGATTCCAAATTAAAGTCAAATTTATTTAATGACCCCAAATTTAATTTATTATTAATTGCAATATAAATAAATTTTTACCACAATTCCGATATTACAAGATACAAAGCATAATAGCTTTGGTCAGGATGTCTGAAAATATAACCGTATTCATCCATTCTTTCGTCGAATTTTATTCTGCTGTACGAATATTGAAATGATATATGCTTTGAAATAAATTCAATAATATTATTTTTTATTTCCTGGGACATAATCTTCATAATCCCTTTTGTTCCAATGCTAAATCCAAGTGTGGAGCCCCTTAACATATCATAAGAACCAGGCAGACCATACCTTCCAAATGAAAAATCGGCAGTTTCTAATAATGAAAATTTTACTCCATGCCTGTTTATAACACTATTTGAAGTATTTTTCATCATTACTATATTATCCCATATATTTATATCTCCGATTGGCGACTTGTATGATTGTGATACAGTGTAGATGGAATCATTTCCATTATAAATTGTAGGAACCTCATTCTTCACCAATAAATCATTTGCTTCGGATGACCAGTCAATCTGCAACAGTTTAAATTCTGCCTCTTTGTATTTATAGTCAATACTGGTTCTCAATCCATAGCCAAGTCTTGCTGTTCGAGCGATTGGTTCTCCAAAATCATAAACATCGCGACTATACACCATATCACTGCCCCAATTTGCGAATGTATATCCTGCAGAAGCGGAAAGATTAAAATTAAAATTATCACCTAAAGGCATTTTTATTATTATTGGTACTTCTGCCAGTATCCCGAGGTCGAAAGCATCGGCATCACCATTAGTACTAAAAAAAATCTTATCTGGTCCCAAATATTTCATATATGAAGAAATTAATTTATATGAAATTCCTCCAGAGATTCAGATAAAATAATTAAATCCAAAACCTAATGAAAAAGTTGAAGCTTTTTCTTGAGAATTAAACGTTCCAATAACCACACCACTTTCATGTGTTCTTGTAAATTCCCCAAAATTTACTCCCTGGTACAGAAATCCCGCACCTATACTAAGTGGAAATCCACCAAGCAATTTTGATAAGTCGTATCCTCCCTGCACAGCATAATTATCAAATAAAACTTTACCAAAAGCTGCAATATCGGTTGATGAAGGGTAAATCCCGATTGAAATATTAGTATTTGAATCAATCATTCCCAATTATGCAGGATTGTAGAAAAAATTATACGGGTCATCTGTTGGAATTGCAGTTCCGGCTCCACCTATGCCTGTTATAATTGGAGAAGGACTATACAGTAGAAAATAGGCTTCGACACTTTGAGAAATAAGATATGAATTTGACAAGAAAAAAATTGAAATTGACAACGAAAATAATAAATTGCATTTTAGCAAAATATGCTTAATCATCAGACACTCCAAACATTGTTAAGAAAAACACATTCTGACAACAATATGCCAGAAAGTAAAACTAACTTTGTTGAAACTTATTCTATAATACTCCTCTGTTCTTTTCTGGGATTTAATTGAAATTATTTATTTTAAAACTTTTTATTCTTCTTAACAGTATTTTGATATTAATGGACAATTTTATTGAAAAAGTATTTTATCATAATTATTTCCAACATTTTTCTTATTCTTACTTCTAATAACTAATTTTGTTTTTCAATTAATTTATAACAATTTAAATATTAATGTCGAAAATCAAGGTTCACGAGTACAAAGAAAATAATAGAGATGAATGGGAAGATTTTGTTTTGAAATCTAACAATGGAACTATGTTTCATAATCAATCTTTTCTTGATTACCATGAAAAAGGGAAATTCAATTTCCATCACCTGATGTTTCGAGATGGCGATGAACTTGTCGGGGTTTTGCCCGGAGGATTGCAGGAGAATGGTACAGTATTTTGGTCTCCCACAGGAGCAAGCTACGGTTCTATTGTAACAAAGGATATTCCATTCAATTTGGCACTTGAAATTGTTGACAGCTTACTCGATTATTCTCGTGAACATAACTACCATGAGCTATTTGTAATACCTCCCCCCCTAATATACAGCCATGTCTACAATCAGCATATTGAATATGCAATGTTATACCGCAAAGCAGATTTTGAATTGCATTATATCTCTCACGCAGTGCCTTTGACAAATGGGAATTATTTCAATAATATCGATGCAAAAGCAAGAAGAATAATAAGGAAAATAATTCGTGAAGATAAAATAAAAGTAGTTGAAAGCACTGATTACGATGCATTCTACCCCATACTTGTTAAGAACAAAGCAAAGTTTGGTGTTAAGCCGACACACACTTTGGAGGACTTATACAAATTACATGAACTAATGCCTCAGAATTTGAAATTGTTTCTTGCTTATTATGAAGATAAACCGATAGCAGGTTCGTTATTATTCTTAGCAAACAAAAAAGTTGCTCTCTGCTTTTATATTATGCTACTATATGAATACAATGAACTCCACCCTGCATTCATTGTACAAAACGAATCAATCAGATGGGCACAGGAAAATGGATATGAGTGGTTCGATATCGGAGTTTCGCAGGACACAACTGCCGAAGACCCGATGACACCGGCACAAAGTCTAATCTATTTCAAAGAACGGTTCAATGCCCGGGGAATACTCCGCAGCACTTACCATTTCAAATTGAGTGATTAATCTAATGGTTGAAGGCAACATAATATTCGATGCCTGTTTCATTTCGATTTCAGAAATCAGCACTGACGCAAGAACTCTGAACATGGCACGGACATTTGTAAGTAATGGATTATCCGTGTGTGTAATTGCTTTTGGCAGTCAATCCGATTCTGATAAATTATTAAAGGAAAAAATTATATTATTTCCTATAGAAATCAAATCATTTCCCAGGGCATTGAAACTGATTCGGCATTTCTACAAAGAGTCATTCAACTATTTTGATATTGCAGCAGCAAATTATTTCATAGCAGAGGATTTGTATTCTCTAAGGATTGCATCGAAGTTAAAGAAATTTTTCGGAGGAAAACTTATCTATGATTCCCGTGAAATTTACTCTGCATTAGGACCACTGTCATCAAAACCAATTAAGCAAAAAATAATTAGTGCATTCGAAAAGCACTACGTAAAAAATGTTGACAAGTTTATTGTTACCGGAACTCTCGATGAAGAGTATCTGAAGAAGCATTTTAATACTGATAAACCATTTTCAATTATAATGAATCTTCCTCCTTACAAGGATGCAGTCAAATCAAATTTAATAAGAGAAAAATATTCAATCCCTGGTGATAAGAAAATTTTAATTTATCAGGGTGAACTGCTTCCCGGAAGAGGAATTATTCCTGTAATCAAATCACTTCAATATTTTGAAGAGGGTGTTCTTTGTATTCTGGGTCAAGGACCTTACAAAGATGAAATAATAAAAGAATCAATAAATAATAATGTGAATGACAAAGTTATTCTCTGCGGTTCCATTCCTTACGATGAATTGCATGAATGGACTTGCTCAGCAGATGTCGGTTTATCATATATTGAACCGGTTTCATTCTCATATCAACTAGCACTCCCGAATAAATTGTTTGAATATTGCATGGCTCGGATTCCAACTCTAGTCAGCGATTTGCCGGCAATGAAAAAAATAATTGATGAATATCATATTGGTATCGCCATTCCACCCGAATCACCGCCTAAACAAATAGCGGATACATTAAAACAATTGTGCAATAATAAAGATTTATTCGTAAATAATTGTGATTCAGCGGCACATAAGCTCAACTATGAAGCCCTGAAAGAAATTATATTGTCACTGGTGAGAAGCTAATGTATTTCTGGATATTCGTTCAACAATTAATAGCTTCGGGGACACACATTATTGTCAAAGACCTGACTGAAACTATTCAACCATCGCTGATACTTTTATTAAGAGCTTTTTTCGCCGCAGGATTTTATATACTTTGGGTAATAGTAAGAGAAAAAAAATACCTTAGAATCGAAAAGAAAGATATTCCGATTGCAATCATTCTTGGTATAATAAATATCCCAATAAATCAGTACCTGTTCTTTCTCGGTGTGCGGCTCTCAACTGCACCCAATGCAGGTCTGGCTTATGCTCTAACCCCTGCATTCGTTCTAATCATTGCATTACTCTTCCTGAAAGAGAGCAGGAATTGGATGAAGATATCAGGAGTTGTAATTGCTATCGGTGGCGCAGTATTGATTATGTCAGAAAGAGGAATTGACCTCAAATCCGATTATTTCCTGGGAAATGTTTTGCTGTTACTAGCAAGTTTTTCCTGGGCATTGTATACTATACTTGGTCGTGATTTTTCCCGGAAATACGGGGCTGTCTATTCTACTGCAGTTACAATGGTAATCGGTTTCATCAGTTATATTCCGATTTACTTAATTACTAACGAGCCGATTGCTATCGGAACTTTTAATGCGTTTGATTGGCTCGGAATCCTTTATCTCGGCATTATGACTTCGGGAGTCGGTTACCTGATTTGGTTCTGGGCTCTGAAGAAAATGGAAGCGAGCAAGCTTGCAGTGTTCAATAATCTTCAGCCGATATTGACAACTATTCTTGCAATGATTTTCCATCATCATGTTTTGACAATGCCTTTCCTCGCAGGCGGTGTGCTGATTATCGGGGGAGTGATATTGGCACAGAGGGAGTAATGATTATAAAAATAATAAATTTATATCAACGTTTATTAAAAATATATTAGTAAATAAATTAAAGAAAATATGTCAATAGAACAATTACTTGACCTGACTATGGAATTGCCTCTAAATGATAGAGAGATTCTGCTTGACGTTATTACAAAGAGAAATGCAGAAGAAAAACGGAATGAAATTGCAGAATATTATAATCATGCAAAAAAGGAATATCAAAAAGGCAATTTGAAACCACAGCCATTACCTGATATTATTAATGAACTGGAAAAAGAATTGGATTAATAATGGTCAGAGAATTAATCCTTACTGATAAATTTAGAAAATCCTTTGCAAAATTTGTTAAGAAACATCCCAATTCAAAAGGAAATATATACAAGACTCTTGATTTAATGAAAGAAAATGTTTTCTCTGCATCACTGTCAACTCACAAACTCAGCGGGAAATTATCCGTTCTGCGTGCTTGTTCCTGCGGCTATGATTGCAGAATTATTTTCTCGATTGAAAAGCAAATTGATGCAAACGAAGAAATAATTATGCTCATTGACATCGGTACTCACGAGGAAGTATATTGAAATAAATCACAGCTTGCTACCCACTACAACATTCCATTTTCGCACTGTCCATTGGGTGATTAATCCGTTCCTGACGTAAGGGTCGTTCTTTGCAAATTCTTCTGCGACTGAGGGGGTTTCACCTTGGAAGATGAGGACGGCGGAATCTACGGGTTCATCTAAGGCACCGCCGAGGAGCAGCTCGCCGCGTTTTACGTATTCTGCGGCATAGCTGAGATGGGCATCACGAAATTGATCACGCCTGGCGACATATTGGTCAACTGTTTTGTATGTGAGGATGTAGTACATTCAATCACCTTATGAAATAGTAAATTTTACAAAATTAGCTATTTTGATGTTTAGTCAGTAGATGTTTAGCCAGTAGGGAAGAATTTAAAATTTTGAATTTTAAATTTTGAATTTTAAATAAATTTTTAATGATCTAATTTGAAATTGTTTAATGTATACGAAAACCCCCGAACCCCCTTTGAGAAAGGGGGCAACACACCCCTTAATCCCCTCTAGAGTGGGGAAACCGGCGATGCCAAAGAACGAGCGAGTCAAAGAATTAACCTCACCCCCTGCCCCCTCTCCAATGGGAGAGGGGAGTTACCAAACGGTAGGCAAAGATAAGGATGTGGGAGTGATATGTCAAGAAAATGGTTTTAAAATGATTTTAAAATGGTTTGGAAAATATATCTGAACTACGATTTTCTTTACAAAATAGGTCAACAATATTATCTATAAATTGTGGAAAACTTTATCTTGTAATTTATAATATGTATTATTAGGTTTGCAATGAGAATTATTAATAACATTTGATTTAGTAGTTGCAATAGTAGAAACAAGGAAGATATAAGGCATGAAATTCAAAAAATTAAATTACGAGTTAGCAGAAAGAAATATGAAGTGTACCATACACAAAACGGGTAAACTTGGATTTACTTTAAATGCGGCAAGAAAACTTGGTTTATCAACAAGTAAGAGTCTTGACATTGGTATAAATGAAGATGATCAAAACGATAAAAATTTATATATGGTAATATATGATATCATTAATGAAAATAGTTTAAGAATATATAGGGCAGGTGAATATTATTATGTAGACACAAAAGAATTATTTGATTATTTAAAATATGAATATAGATATTATACGATTATTTTCGATTTAGTTGTTATAAAAGAAGAAAATTTTGAATATGTAAAACTAATAAGGAGGGTATTACCACGAAAGTCAAAATAAAAAGAGTGCACCGGTAGGTACACCCTTTTCAAGTTTTTCTAGCGGTTAAACTTGTTTCTAAAAAGAAATACAAATATAATACTTTTTATGTTTGATTTCCAAAAAATTATCCTACCAAGGTACTAGCACCTATTGTTAGGAATTTATAATTGGAGGTACCAATGAATATATCTGGTACAACAGGGCAGAAATGCAAAGAAAGTGGTGTCTATTATTGCAGTATTCACACTGCAAATACTATCCCACTGTCTAAAGGCGAAACCTTCCCACCTTGTAGCTGGGGAGGCGGACACAGTGCGACTTGGATATTAAAATTCAAGGCATAGCAAAGCAAGGGGCTTTTTTACATATTGAAAAAGCCCCATATTTAAAAAATAATTTATATAATATTTTGAGGTTAAAATGGATAAAAGGGATACATTCAAATACAAATTTAAAGTTGGAAATGTTATTGTTCATCGTGGAATTACAAAAGATCTTAAACGCAGAGAAATTGAACATCAAAATTCAGGTAGATATTCATTATTTAAAGGTGAAAGATTATATTGGAGGGATGGGCATATAGTACAATTTGGTTTAGCAGTTACATGGTATTCTGCATTAGAATGGGAAAGGGAAAATGGTTTTGCTGCTAATCAATAATTTCATATAATTTTATAAGGGCTATCTATAATATAGCCCTTATAAATAATATCATCATTCTTTTGTGTAAAAAAATAAATTCTCATTTTTTAATATAAATTAATTTATATAATCCCATATTCCTTAGCTTTTTGAATTACAAATTCATAATTTTTGCAATTTTCAAGCATTTCAAAATTATTTTTTAATACTTCAATTTTGTTCAATGATTTACTTTTTGTTTTCCAAATACCAATTAAAACAGTTGGAACAAAATATAACTCAAATTTATCATTGGATAAAGGTTTAATCCCAATAACAACATCAGATGTTTCTGTAGATTGAGTATAGGTTTTTACACTAGATTTATAGGTGCGGTCTTTGCCCCCTCGCGAACCCCCAGTAAATGAAACGCTTTTCTTTGATGTCTTTACTTGAGCTCTAATTATATCCTCTGAACTATCTTCATTTTTTAAAATAATTATAATATCGAATGATGCTAAAGGTAGATCAACTAATGATACATTCTGATATTTTTTCATCAATATACCAGCAGTAATATGCTCATGAGCAAAACCATCAGCTGATGATTGTCTACCTTTTTCTTCTGATGTTGTCATTTCTTATTTCTCTAAAATTATTACCCAGTCAGTATTAATTCTTTCTTCTCTTGGTACTTTAATAAAATGATTTATAATTTCAGAACCAAAATAAGAATTTATTTTATAACCAATATTTTCTGCAATTTTCATAAGATAAAGCCAACTTTCAAAAATTTCCCCACGTATCGAATTGTTGCCAACTACTAAAATATACTTTCCGCCAATTTTTAAAGTTCGATAAACCTCTTTTAGATTTTCTTCCATATCCTTTAAAAATTTATATGCTATAAAAGCTCTTCTACTATCTTTCTTAAAAATGTTTTCAATTTTTTTATCAGCTTCCTTTACACCAATTTTATGTAATAATTTATAATCTTCAACTTTTACACTTTCAGTGCCTATATGTTTCCTCTTCAACTCAGTTAATGATCCATTAGCAAACTCTAGCCAATAAATTTCTAATTGATGAGTTCTTGGATAATCAACAGCATTAACATAAGGTGGTGATGTTAATGTTAATGAAAAATATTCATCAGGATACTTTATTTTTCGTGCATCATTATCTTCTGGAAATTCAACAATAATATTTCTTGGAATATTTTTTGAAAATTCATACATTCTTAATGAATTAGTTATAATAACTTCTGCAAATTTTGTTAGAGCCATTGAGGGAAAGATATTCTTATTTAACTTTTTTCTTACAACGGTTCTTGTACAATTATTATCAGCATTTGAAACTGCTCTAATTATTGATGAAAAACAAATTTTCAAAAAATTCGAGATATTAATTTCATAATTTACTTTTTTAATAATTTTTTTTATAAATGCCAGTTCTGATAATATTTCGGAATTAAACCAATTATCCCTATAAGGGAAAGTAGGAAGCTCCCTTTTATTCACAAATGCAGGTTTATATTTAATAATTTCATTTAACACATCATCAATACAATTTTTTAACTCTGGTTCATTAATAAAAGTAGTTTTTACTTTAGCTAAAAACCTTGAAAATGGATCCACATCAATCCCAACTGAATGCCTTCTATTTAATAATGCTTCAACATTTGTTGTTGCACTTCCAGAAAATGGATCTAATATAATATCATTCTTCTCAGAATACTTTTTGATTAACCATCTTGGTAATTCAGGGAAAAATTTTGCTGGATATTTGTGTAATCCATGAGAATATTTAGACTGGTCGTAACTAATGAATAAAAATCTTTGACCGTTTTCAATTTCTAAATCGACTGGTATTTCTCCATCAACCCTTGTTAACGTTTCTCCAAACTCATTTGTTATTGTCTTAATATTTGTTGATTTTTCATAATCAAATAGTTTATAATTTCCTTTATAAGCTTTTTCATGCTTATCAATAATCTTACGTTTAATTATTTCTAACGGGATTTGAAAATAGCTCATATCATCTATAAAATTATTCAAAATTAATATATCAAATTTACAAATTTTTATAATTATAACATATATGGATACTGAATTTAATAATATTATTTTCTTAACTAATATATAATCTCTATTCGATAGAATTGGTTTAATTGATTTGATACGGATTTTACGCTATGGATTCCGTGTCAAGCACGGAATGACAGATAGGTGATCCATCGACTTCGCTCAAGGAGACAGTTCGGCAAACAGTCTAACAGACTAAACAGCTAACAGTCTAAAATAAAAAAAAACCCGGCAATTATCTACTCTCCCACACGGGAATCCGAGCAGTACCATCGACGCAACAGGGCTTAACTTCTCTGTTCGGAATGGGAAGAGGGGTTTCCCCCGCGCAATTATCACCGGGTAATTCTATTTTTTAAAATTTTCAATTTTTAATTTTCAATTTTCAATGAATTTTTAATTCTGAAATTTGAAATTTTCAATTGTTTTCTGTTGAACAGGTTTAATGGAAGAGCTTTATTATAATTTTTAATTTTTAATTTGTAATTTTTAATGAATTTTTAATTTTTAATGACTAATGTTTTAAACATTTTGATATTTTGTCATTATAAATTTATTATAAATTTTAAATTTTAAATTTCAAATTTTTTCCGCTGTAATATCAAGTCATGAAGAAGTCTTATGACTAAATTAATATGGGCGTAGTATGACAAACCAAAAAAATTAAACGGTAAGTCCTCGGACTATTAGTACTTCTCCGCTGCGTGTATCGCTACACTTCCACGTAAAGCCTATCAACCAGGTCATCTACCTGGGTCCTTACTAATTGGGACAACTAATCTTGGGATAGGTTTCGCGCTTGAGATGCTTTCAGCGCTTATCCTTTCGGGACTTGGCTACTCTGCAATGCTGCTGGCGCAACAACAGATTCACCGTAGGTCCCGGCGTCACGGTCCTCTCGTACTAATGACGGGGTCCCTCAATTGTCCTACGCCCGCACAGGATAGGGACCGAACTGTCTCACGACGTTCTGAACCCAGCTCACGTACCGCTTTAATTGGCGAACAGCCAAACCCTTGGGACCTTCTCCAGCCCCAGGATGCGATGAGCCGACATCGAGGTGCCAAACCTTCCCGTCGATATGAACTCTTGGGGAAGATCAGC
>JACRLY010000109.1 GCA_016219595.1 Ignavibacteriota bacterium
ATTATCTGGAACCATGCAGGGCACAATACCAACGAATGATAATAAGGTAACGATAACAGGAATCGTATATACAAACAACAGCGGCGAAGCCAATGTACAATTGGTAACGAGTGCAGCAGGAATGGCAGATTGCATGATAACAACAAACTTCCTTGCAATGGAACCATTGGTGCAGGATGCTGACATTAAATTTGAAAATTTCTCCAAATATTACAGCAAAGATGGTGCAACAGCATTAACCAAAATGGATATTTCCTGGACAAACGGCGATGGGAACAAGAGAGTTGTATTAATGAGTGCAAATACACCGATTGGTACACCTGAGTTACCATTAGATGGAACAGGCTATACAGCAAATTCGATATTCGAAAGCGGGGACAAAATTGGCAATGCATATGCTGTATTTAATGATGCAGGAAATACATTGACAGTAACCAACCTGATTGAAGGAACGATATATTATGTTCGTGTATTCGGATATAACGGCGTAGCTGCATTATCAAATTATAACCTGAATACAACAAGCGGTAATCCCGATGATTCTACATTGGTAGAAGTTAAGGAAACATACATAGCAGAAGGTTTCGGAGTTACTGCTGTATCACCGAATCCGGCATACCTCGATATTAAATTCGATCTAACCATCAGCAAGGCTTCGGTATTTACTATTGAAATAGTAGATATGCAGGGTAGGGTAATTACCAGCTATTGCAATAAGAAATTCTTCGAAGATGGATTTTATCAGATTGCAATCCCGGTCTCAAAACTTGCTTCCGGTTCTTATCTATTAAAGATATTTAACGGAACAGATTTTGCATACCAGGTATTCACAATAGTTCGCTAATATAACAGCTTAATATTGGAAATTAATTAAGGGCTGAACATTATGTTCAGCCCTTTTTTATATCAACTTTTATAAATTTTATTGACTGACAGCAAATTTTATTTATTTAAATTATACATTCATGTCAAAAATTATTCCTTCAATAATATTCAATTAATTAAATATTATTAATTAAAAAAATAATTTACCATTCAAATTATTAATTCTAATATTTATATAATAAAATAATATTATTTGTTTTTTACATGAATATTTTATTAATTCACGTTTTGTAATCGGTTAAAGTTTGTTTTGTATTTTTTTTCTGAGGCACAGATAGAGTTTAAAGTACAAGCTGAATTAACGTATTATTATTTTTAAGGTCAGTTAGTATCAATTTAAGTTAGTGAATTAATAGTAAGGTCATTACTTTTTCTGAGGCACAGAGAGGAGTTAAAGACAATTAAAATTAAATAAAAATTCTATTCTTACCAATTTTTAAGAATGGTTTATCACTCGGATTTGATTTAGTGAATTTTTTATAATTGATTAGAGTGAGGATAGAAGCCGATTTGGGGAAAATTATGTCTTAAAAAAGATGAAATAAATTATTATCCCAAATTAATGAGGTATTTATGTTTAAAAAATTCACTTTTTCTGCAATTATAATTGCTGCATTTTTGTTTTTGATATTTACAAAAACTAATGCTCAACCCCCCGGAAGCAATCCTATAACAGTTGGTTCATATACAAACGGGTTAGGCAGTACATCACAGTGTTATGGAGGATACTGGTTTCGTTCACCAGTAGATTTATGGATAGTTGCTGTCCAGGTTCAAAGCGGAGCATATGATGGTCCGCGTAGTACTCAAATTTACCAGTTTACATTTCAACCTCCTTCGAATGGGTATTACGTGTACGATTCGGTATATTACCCGACTTATTCTAACAGAATGAATCCAAGGTGGAGAATTGAGAATTATGGAAGTACCGGCTATGAAATAAGTAATATTTCTTCAGGACGCAATTATCAGGGACAGGTTGTTAATGAAATTTTTGTACCTGCAAATACCTATTGGGGTATTTATAGCCAAAGCCAATATCCGGCTGCAGGCTATTATTACAGTTACTGGAGTTGGTGTTATAGGAGTTATTCATGGTACACAACTATAGGAGGAATCGGTACCTATTTATACCCCTCCCGAGGTTATTATGGATATGGTTATATGTCAACCCCTACATGGTGCACATACAGCTATAATTATACCGGTGGCTCACTTACTTATATAGGAAGAACAAGATTCTGGTATATGCTTCCATGCTATATCTATGTTACTCAAAATACTGGTGGAACTATTGCTCCAAGTGCTCCATACGGACCATTTAAACCAGGCTTCGATGTTAATTTAGATTATGTTGTAACTCCGGATCCAGGTAAACATATTGTTGATGTTACCTTAAATGGAGCCAGTGTGGGTGCGATTACAAGACCTGTACATACTCAGCATTTCGGAATAGTTAACACAACACAGACTATTAGTGCGACTTATGGTAATAGAATTATTGCTACCGGATATGGAACTTTTATGAATCCGACCGGAACATCATATTATGTCACAGGTTCTAACCCGAGTTATGATGTTACTCCATTCCCGGGTGCTTTTATTACATCCATTACTGCAACAGGTTCTGTTTCAGGAGTTATAAATGTTCCTGTCCTTAATTCGGGTACAGGGCAGTTAATAGCACTTGGACAACCAGGATATCCTTTTGCTAATCTGAATGAAGACTGGACATTGGATGTTGTGTGTATGATGAATCTGTTCACTACAACAGAACAGCATGGCACTATTAATCCATTAGGCTCTACAGATATTGTTTGGGGAACATTATATCCTGTGCAGATAATTCCCGATGCAAATTACAAAGTCAGTCATTTATACATTGACGGATTTGATGTGCTTGACCCTACTCAGCCAGGTTATCCTCATCCTGGTCTTGATTTATCTGCATGGCCTTTAGTTACATTTAATTTGGATATGTCTTATTCACATACTGTTCATGCTACTTTCTATGCATGGATAATAACTCCTGAAGTTGTTGGGGTTGGTGGTACAATCGAACCATCTGCTCCTGTAAAAGTATACGAACATGCACAATATCCATTTAATATAACTCCAGACATCGATTGGAGTATCGATTCTGTCATGGCTATTAATTTGTCTAACGGAGAAATTTCCTTAATCGGGAATATTCCATTGCATGGTGGTTTGCAAATATTGTTCAGAGACATAATCAATGACTGGAAACTTCAGGTTAAGTTTAAAATTGACCGCTACAATGTTTTAGTTAAAAATGCAAGAGTAATGGAAGGTGGCAAAATCTTCCCTACCGGCACCTTAAATCCAGAAAGCGATGACGGATTGGTTATAGTAAATTCGGGCACAGACCTTAATTTCACAATAACAGCTGACTTAGGCTGGAACATAAAGGATGTAATTCTTGACGGA
>JACRLY010000112.1 GCA_016219595.1 Ignavibacteriota bacterium
AAAAATACAAAGAAGCTGTAGAAGACTTCAATTATGTTATTGTAAAAGATTCAACGAAAGCAGATGCTTATAATAACCGTGGCTTATGTTATGGTTTTCTGGGTAAAGGAATTGAATCTATTAATGATATTAATAAAGCAATTCAGTTGGATAGTTCTTTCAGCATGGCATATTTTAACAGGGGAAATGCTTTTATGAGCATGGATAATGATAATGAAGCTTTAAGGAATTTTAATAAATCAATATCTATTGATTCTTCCAATCCGGCAGTATTTTTCCAGAGAGGAACAATCTATTATAGCAAAGGAAATCATGCTAATGCAGTTTCTGATTTTACAAAAGCTATCAAGATGGGATATAAAACTTCCAAATTATACTATAACCTGGCTAATACATATTATAAATTAAATCAATTCGATAAGGCTGTGAAAAATTATAATGAAGTGTTAAAGGCTGACTCGAATGATGTCGATGCACTTAATAACAGGGCAATGGCTTATGATAATCTAGGACAAAAAGATAAAGCTGAAAATGACAGAAAAAAATTACAGAGAATGAGAGGAATGGAAAGTAGTCTCCCCCCTGTAGAAAATTTGAAATTTAAAACTTTTGCACCTCCTTCGAACATTTTTTCTATTTCTCTTCCTGATGGTTGGAATTATGCTTTGTCAGATTCCGGCGATGTAATAGAAATCAATATTACTCCTGAACCGATTAAAACAATAAAAGACCCTTATTATTCCGGTGTTCATCTGTCGCTGAATCTTAATATGGATAAACACTGGGGGAAATCCGGTCCTGATGACATTATGGATTTCTGGAAGGGAAGTGTTGCATCTAACGTTAAGGAGTACTATGGCTATAGGCAATTCACTGAAAAATATTTTACAAGATTTGGATACCAGGGTTTGATGACTAACATCCAAATTCAATTAACTGAAAAATCTGTACCATTAGTTCTTTATGAGTATGCTTTAACAAAGGAAAATACATTGTTCTTTGCATATTTCCAGGCACCTGTAACTGATTTTGCATATTATCAGAAAATCTTCGATAAAGCAATTGAGAGTCTTATAGTGAAATAATAATTGGAGTCCCTTTTATTTCTTAAAGGTCTGGCCTTTCCATTCTGTTTTTCTGTTAAAAATAAGAATTGGTGCAATTAATTCCATGAGAATAAAAAATAATGCGGATGGTATTATCCATTTCCAGAGTTTTAACTTTTTCAATCTTTTTAAAGAAGAGACTATTATAATAAAATCAAAAAAGAATCTTGTTAATAGCAATCCAAAGAGCCAGTCATACTCTAAAAAGATAATTGCGGTAATAAGTCCAATCCATAATGCCATGGAACTAATAACAAATATTGCAGCTCTCCAACCTAGATCCAGTCCGCCTAAAGCCCATCTGTGATGTTGTTTCAGGTATTCTTTGAAAGTCCTGCACGGCAGTGTCTCAACGCTTGATTCCTCCGAAATGAGGTAATGTACTTTTCTCTTGTTGTTGAACACAGCTTGTTGTAAAGCAAGGTCCTCCGTTATTGAAAATTTAATATTTTCAAAACCACCAAGGTCGTCATAATCTCTTTTTCTTACTGACAAATTGTTGCCAAAACAGCCCATCGGCTGATTTAATCCGATACCCCAGCATGCCATTGTATGCATATAGACCCATTCAACTTCCTGGGCTATTTCAAATATATTTTTAGATATGATGTTAG
>JACRLY010000126.1 GCA_016219595.1 Ignavibacteriota bacterium
AAAAGAAAGGCTGTTATTAGTTTAAATCATTCAATAATCTGGGGCTTGAATCTCGATATCGGGGCTTCAAATTTTGAATGTAATCTTAAGGATTATAAACTTAAAAGTTTAAATATCGATGGAGGAGCCTCCAATATTGAGATAAAATTAGGTGACTTATATGATACAACAGAAGTTAGTATTGATGTAGGTGCATCAAATATTGAAATTTCAATACCTTCAACTTCCGCTTGTCAGATTGTTACAAGTACAGGTTTGTCTCAAAAAGATTTCAGTGGTTTCAAAAAGAATGATGATAATTATACTACTGAAAATATAAATAAAAGTAAGAAAATTATATACTTAAACCTTTCCGGAGGTGTTTCAAGTTTCGAAGTTACAAGATATTAATCATGAACTAATAGCAATAATTTAATCGAAATAATAATAAATTAATATAATTAATTACTGTATTATTTTGAATTTTAATCTGAATTCTGATAATCATGTTTTTTTTTCAACCATTTAAAATAAAACTTGCTTTCGAATGTTTTTCTTATTATATTTTAATGAGCTGAATTTATAAAAAGTGATTGATGCAGCATTTTTATTACAAGTTTATTATAAGGTTAATATTGATTTTGTCAGCTTATAATATGCTATTTACAGAAGACACAATAAATTTGTCATATAAAAAATATAAAAATTTTTCGGCGGTAGCATGTATTTACACTGGATTTGGATTTGCTACTCAATCGGTAGATTTTTTTAAAGAGTACAATTCATATTTCAATAAATACACAGAACAATTTAAAGTAACTCCTGTTTTTGGCTTTGCATTGAAATACACTTATTCTGATATATATAGATTCGGGTTTAGTGTTGATTATATTGGTGCGAGTCTGAGAGAATATTTCGATGAGAATTTTATCAAATATAATAGGGATTTCTCAAGGGCAGTTGGAGATAATATTAGCATTACATCGGTTCCGGTTTTACTGATAGCGGAATTAAAACCATTTGAACAGCAGTTTCAGGGTTTCGTGGGAATTGGAGCAGGAATAGTTTATAGTTCAATTGATTGGGATGAAAACATTTCTTCCAATTATTCTGAAGATATCAGAGAAAGTTCTAGAATAATTAGTGAGAAAAAAGTTTATCCCACATTTAGAATCTATACGGGCACAGAACTTGGATTCGACAGACATTCTGGTTCAAATTTTTTGGGTAGTTTGATAATTGAAGCAGGTTATACATTTTTGGTGAGGTATACAGATATATATTCAAATTTAACAAAGCAATTTTCTCCGGTTCCTGAAGGATGGAGAAAAAGTTATGCGATTTTTCCGGGATATATTAATTTATCAATTGGTTTGTCATTTAATATTCAAAGGAGGGATGTCAAATAGTTACTGATTATGAATTACAAATTGTTAAAGAAATAAACTTAATGATTTGTAATTAAAAAAGGTTCGATTCTTTCTCTTTATTAATTATTTGATTTAATATTTTTTATCGGAGGAAAAATGAAAACAAAAGTAACATTCAGACATGTTAAAACGCAACATGAATTACAGGAAGCAGCATTAGAAGCAGCGGAAAGATTCGAAAAATTCTATAACGGAATAACAAGCACCGATATAATATTTAAAAATGAGGCTGATAAAACAGTTGAATTCACAGTGAGAGTTCACGGCAATACATTAATAGCCAAAGAAAGCTCCGATGAATTCCATAAAAGTTTATATGAAGCTTCAGACAAAATGATTAGACAATTACAGAAAAGGAAGGAGAAATTATTTCAAAATGTATAGAATAAATTTTTAGTGATATAAATTTTATTTAAAATTATAATAAATGGGGCTTTATTGCCCCATTTTTTTGTTTTCCTTTGAACTAATAAATGATTAATATTGCATAATAAAATATTTATCTACTAAAATTTACGCTTAAAGGTTGGCATGAAACAATTTGAAGATATAAAAATATTACAACAGAAAAAGATTTCAATTGAACAGTTATTTGAAGCTCCGATTAAACTTGAAAGTCTTTCGGGAAATATTGGTCTTGGAAATAATATTGTTGATAAAAATATTTACAGACCTCAGCTTGCCTTAACAGGTTTCGTAGATTTATTTAATTACAAACAAGTTCAGATTCTTGGCAATACAGAAATATTTTACTTAAAAAGCCTGTCAAAAGAAGAAAGAATTAATTCATTCACAAAAATTTGTCAATTTCCAATACCTTGCATGATTTTGACTAATAACCATAGTTTAGAACCTGAATTGCTCGAAATAACAAAGAAAAATAAAATTGCTTTATTAAGAACACCATTTGAAACAACTAAGGCAACATATTTATTATCAGAATTTCTTGATGACCAGTTCGCACCTCAGGCAGTGGTACATGGTTCATATGTTGATGTATACGGTGTTGGCGTATTGTTTGTCGGCAGAAGCGGTATTGGAAAAAGCGAAATTGCATTAGACCTTGTTGAAAGAGGACACAGGCTCGTTGCCGATGATGTTGTAATGCTCACAAAAAAACGCGAATCAATCATAATGGGAACCGGAACAAGTCTTGTAAAACATTTTATGGAAATCAGGGGATTAGGCGTAATTGATATCCGGCAAATGTTTGGAATCAGGTCGATTAGATTTCAGAAAAGATTAGAAATTATAGTAGAACTGCTCGAATGGAATGAGGCTCAGGAATATACCAGAACAGGTTTGGATGAAGCACCTACAGAAGTTATGGGTATAGAAATTTCTACGGTTAAATTACCGATTTTCCCTGGGAAAAATATCACTGTTATTGCCGAAGTTGTTGCTATTAATTATTTATTGAGGACTTACGGATATAATGCTGCAAAAGTATTTTCTGACAATCTCCAGGTTGAAATTACAAAGAATATAGGACCGAAAACTGTATTTCAGGACCAAAGACATATCTCATTTTTCCAAAGCGATAATGAGTAATACTGAAATTGAAATATAATTAATAGAATTTACTATTTAAAAATGTTGAATATCGTAATACGTCAAAACATATTATTAAATACTTATTTATAAGGATATAGATGAAATTCAAATATTTATTTCTGGTTATAGTTTTAATATTTTTATCTCAAACATTACAGTCAGAGAGTAAAGATGTTAAGCATGTCAGATTTACTGCGCAACCTTCAAAAATTGAAGTAAAAAACGGTGAAAAATTCAGTGTCTTATTAACGATGAAATTAGATAAATACTGGCATACATACAGTCTTAAAGAACAACTCGGAAAAGAAGGTATTGGACCAAATAAAACTGAGATAACAGTGGGACCAAAAGAAATGGCTTCAATTATCGGGAAAATCAAAACACCTAAACCCAAAGTTGAATATGACAAGGGTTTTGAAATTAATCTTGAGATGTATTATGGTAAAGTTGAATTTGAAATAGTGCTCAAAGCCAAAAAGGATTTGAATTTTAATAAGGATAAAGCTTATATTAATATATATATTGAATTATGTGATACTACAAGTTGTCTCCCATCAGAAGATTATAAAACTTTCATTGGAAATAAAGTATATAATCCTTCCGTAGGATTAATTGAGACTACTGATACAAGTGAATTTGCTGCAAATAGTAATGATACTACATTAACACAGACAGTCACAGCCGATAAAAAAAGTATAAAAAAAGTAGATGAAACAGAATCTCAAAAAGAAATTGACACCAAAAAAAGCGAAGGAATTTTATCGTTTCTATGGTTTGCCATGTCAGCCGGAGCCTTTGCTTTATTAACTCCTTGTGTATTTCCAATGGTGCCTATAACTGTTTCATTTTTTACAAAAAGAGCGGAAAAGAAAAAAGGCAAAGGATTGAGGGATTCATTTGTTTATGCCCTTGGTATAATAACAACATTTACTGCTCTCGGGTTTCTGCTTGCTTTGATTTTCGGTGCAACCGGAATCCAGGATTTTGCGACAAATCCATTTATCAACATTTTCATAGCCGGTATTTTCATTGTATTCGCATTTAATTTATTCGGAGCATTTGAAATACAACTTCCTACAGGATTGATGAACAAGCTTAATATGAAAAGCCAGGGGAGTGGAATAACAAGTGTTCTTTTGATGGGATTGACTTTTTCTTTGACATCATTTACTTGTACGGTTCCATTTGTTGGGTCTGCATTAATTTCTGCATCAGGCGGAGAATGGTTTTATCCGATTATTGGTATGTTGGGGTTTTCAACTGTTTTTGCTGCACCTTTCTTTTTACTTGCATTATTCCCAACAGCAATGCAAACATTACCGAAAGCAGGCGGCTGGATGAATAATGTGAAGGTTGTAATGGGATTTCTTGAAATTGCAGCAGCTATTAAATTTATAAGCAATGTAGACTTGGTGTGGGGACTTGGCATTATGCCGAGAGATTTATTTATTTCAATATGGATTGCATGTGGATTGCTAATTACAATTTATGTACTTGGTATTTTCAGATTGTCTCATGATTCACCGGTAGATAGCGTGAAATCCTTGAGAATACTATTCGCATTATTTTTCTCAGCGGTAACATTTTATCTTATGTCCGGTTTATTCGGTAAACCGTTAGGTGAACTTGATGCTTTTTTGCCTCCTCCTGATTACCAGCAGATAATCGGTAATAATCAAAATACCAATGAATCAAAAATATACAGTGTTGTTCAAAAAGGTGATAAGTTAACGGAAGACGTATGGTTAAGCGATTATAAATTTGCTTTGGCAGAGGCAAAAAGATTGAATAAACCATTGTTCATCGATTTTACAGGCTTCACTTGCACAAACTGCAGGTGGATGGAAATCAATATGTTCGCAAAGCCAGGAGTAAGAAGTTTGATAGATAAATTTGTGAAAGTAAGGTTATTTACTGACAGGAGAGGGGAGCCTTATGCAACAAATAAGAGGTTCCAAAAAGAGAGATTCAATTCAATTGAGTTGCCGTTGTACGTAATAATGACCGGAGATGAAAAGCTGATAGGAACGAAGGCATTTACAAGAGATGAGAATGAATTCGTAAAATTTATGAAAAAAGCTTTGAATTAAGTTTTGTTGATTAAAAATAAAATACCCTGCCCGGTAAACCGAAGCAGGGTTTTTTTATGAATTAATTTGCTATTTAATTAAATTAATAATGCTCGATACAGAATGATTATCAACAGTTAATCGGCAGAAAAATGTTCCGCTAAAAAAATTACTACCGTCCCAATCCACAGAGTAATTACCAGCTTGCTTTCTTCCGTCTGCAAGAGTACAAATATGTTCTCCAAGCATGTTATAAATACTCAAATTTATTTCAGAATCTTGACCGATTTCGAAATTAATTCTGGTTTTCCCACTGAATGGATTTGGATAATTCTGTACTAATCCAAATCCGGAACTAATATTATCACCCGGTTTTTCATCCACCGCAGTTAATTTGAACATCACAGCATTCCAAAATCCAGCATAAACTGTTTCGGATGAGCTTTGACTTATTCCAATTGCCTGCTGACCCAATGTACCTATTATGACATTAGTTCCGTTGAAAGCCGGACTGCCTCCATTCCCAAATACTGAAGCAGGAACTGTGTTCTGGGCATTCAATGATAAACAGATACCAAAACACAATACAAACAAAATTATCAATATATTTTTCATATTTTGTCTCCTGTTATTTCCTGACTTTTGAACTTGGTATTATACCTTCTTCTTTTATGCTATTCTTGTTATTGCCATTTATCTGATTTGGAGAATTTTGTGAATCCTTGCTGTCTTCATAATTAATTCCACTGCTTGCCGGCATTCCGTTCTCAACCGGGTATAGATATTTGCCCAGTTCTTTTCCGGTCTTTTCAACTTCTACCTGAATTCTATGTGATTCTGCAAATGCATCGTGGCGAATTCCTGTTACCTGCCAGGAAACTTCTACATTAGGTTTATCAGTTTTAATAACAAAATGATTATTATTAATTTTTTCACTTATAATTGCCTGTGCAAACTGACCAACTACAGTCAATTGGTAGCGAAAGTCTTTGTTCAGTTTTTGGAAATAATCAGGTAAACTAACTATAGCTACCCCATTTTCATCTGTTGTTGCGTTTCCATTGTAAATATTCATCATGTCAGGCGATTCCACAAACGAATGATATAGGAATTTATTCGCCGGATCTAATGGATGGTCAATTTTGAATGAACCGCCACCTTTGGACAGGGTACCTGAAACATTCACATTCCCATCAAAATAGCCTGCATAACCGGTAGGACTGTTATTAATACCTCGTACTCCATAATCTGTTCCTGTCGCAATACCTCTGACTCCTTCTCCCGGGGCACTCAGCCAGGCTTCAGTGCTGTTATCAATATTTTTTGTCTTTAATGTGGAATAACCACCTGCACTCGTTGCATAAATTGCATTATTCATTCCACCGTCTACTTCTAATTTTCTTGTCGGAGCAATTACTCCAATTCCTACATTTCCTTCAACATACATGTTCCCGTCAAAAAAGCCTGCAAATCCTGTAGCACTTCCATTTATACCACGTACTGCATAATTTGTTCCTGTTGCTATAGCTCTTATTCCTTCGAGAGGAGCTCCAATCCATGCTTCGGTACCTGCTGATGTGTTTATACATTTAATGGTAGAATAACCACCTGCATTCTGTGCATAAATACCGATTCCGGCACCACCATCTACACCAAGTTTTCCATCCGGAGTTGTCGTGCCGATTCCAACATTTGTACCGTCATTATATATTATACTGGTTGCTACCCAGCCAGAACCATCATTCCTCAGTGTTTGTCCGCTTGTACCGCTTGGTAATGTCAATCCTGGTGCAAGTTTTACTCCGGTTACGGAACCATCAGCAATCTTTTCCGTGGTCACCGAATTATCAGCTAATTTTGTTGTCCCTACAGCATTAAGCCCTATTGCAGGATTCGGATAAGTACCTGACAAATCACCACCGGCTGTTCCTCCCGGGGGCAAAGTAACACTTGGGGCAATCTTCGATTGAGTTACTGCTTCATCAGCAAGCTGCAATGTTCCCACACCACCATCTGCAATCGATAGCGATACATCTCCGGCAGTTCCTCCTCCATTCAAACCCCCTCCTGCTGTAATGGCTGTAATATCTCCACCGCCGCCTCCGGGTGTGGCTGATATTGTTAGTGTATTTCCGCTTGGTACTATACTCACATTACTTCCGGCTGAGAGTGTTACATCATCCTTCAAACCATTTATACTCTTCACTACTTCACCGTCATCAACCGAATGAGACATCATACTATAAGCCGATGAAGTAAGTTTAATTCTTGGTGTAAGTTCTGTTCCTGCACCTACTGTTGTTCCCAACCAATATTGCTTATCGAACGATACACTAAGCGGATTTACAGAACCCAGTGTTACATTGAAAATTCCTTTACCCACAGTAGTTGATTGTGTTTCCTGCCAGATTGCTGTTCCCCCTGCTGAGGACTCATATAGTTTAAATGTTAAATTATAATTTCCATCAGCCACCGGATTTCCACCCATGTCTGCCAATATCCCCTGGTAGCTTATCGTTCTTGGTACCTGTGCTTCAACTCTGCACCATCCCGCAACAACAAACAAAACCATTAATGATACGAATAAAACTATTCCTCTTTTAACCATAACCCTTTCCTCCTTGAAATGAATATAAATTGTAACACAAAATTAAAATAATATTTAATAACAACTAAACAAAATCTTCTCAAAACTTCAATATTAATTATTATTCCCCTAAGTAATTTAATATTTATTCCGCAAAAAAACCAAAACTTCTTTTATCAATTTTTTTTATTTTTTTATTGTTGTTTTATTTTTATAAATTAGAATCGGAAACAGATAATTCCATATAAATAAATTATATGTTGAAGTCAGTAATCCATGATGGTTATTGATTGATGAAACATTGCATCGTATAGAAACTATATCATTAAGCATATAGAAACTACTAATTAAAAACTAATCGAAATAGGGGGCAAGAATGAAAATTTTATTTTACCTCTTCTGCCTTATGACGCTTGCGACAGAGGGAATGAATGTTTACGGCGGAACAAAATGGTCAAAGTTGAATTTCCCTGATAACATCGATGGAGTGATAACATCGTTAAAAGTAAAAGGTGACAATATTTTTGTCGGTACAGATAAGAGCGGAATGTTTTTGTCAAATGATAAAGGCAGAACATTTAATATTGTTGGTGATTCTCTGAAAGGTAAACATATTAGTGAGATTGTAAAAAGCAAGGGGGATGTATATGCAGTTGCAGATAATAAGTTATTCAGGTCGGATGACGGTGGAGTGAGCTGGATATTAATAGGCATGAATCTTCCTGAACAGGAAATAATCAATTGTATTTTCATTAGTGAAGAAGAAGAAATTTTGGTTGGTACTGATCAAACACTTTACTCTTCGAGAGATGGAGGTTTAAACTGGGTTAACCTGTCAATCGAACTAAAAACAATTAACTGTATAGCTGTTACAATGAACGAACAGGGATTTATTTTTCTGTCATTTTCGAGAGGTGGAGAAAGGATAGATTTGTACAGGACAGGAGACCGCGGCGATAATTGGGAGGAAGCTGAAAAAGGCATAGAAACATTACCTATGGTGAGTTCATTTGCATTGAGAGGTAATAATGTTTATGCCTCTATTTACTACAATATTTATATGACAGGCAATAATGGACAGGATTGGATAAAAATACCCGGAGGATTTCAGTGGCTAATAGATAAAGTTGAAGTAAGCAGGGATGAATATTTACTGGCAAGGTTTGGGAACAGGTTGAGTGTTTATGATAAAGAGAAAGGTGAGTGGCGGCAGGATGATGCAGAGATGAATTTCAAAGATACAATTAGAGTGTCAGATACTGATGATGAAGATAACGTATTCATAGCTTCTGAAAGGGAGATATGGATGAGTTTGGGTGATATTAAAATATTTGTGGATTTTTATCCGGGTTATAATATCATAGTTGAAGATATAAATAATAACTGGATTAGTAACAAACTTTTTTATGTAATAAAAAATGGTTACAACATTGGTTCAGTTACAACTGATGGAACGGGTAGATTCACTTTATATGTGAATGCAGGTGATACGATTAAGCTGGAGCATTACCCTGGAGGATTTGCAGCAGTGAAGCCTGGGCATAATACATGCAACGGGAATACTATGTATTATGTTATTCTGGATAATGCAAAGTTTGACGGAACCGGTGGTAGAAGCTATTTCGGTCTGGGAACTGATATGAATCCTACTATAATATGCGACCATACCACCATAAAGATGAGCCTGATTGTATCTGTCCAATGGGATGCTAAACGCACATACCTGGACTCACTTGCGAATTGGTTCAAGGAATTATCAAATTATTATTACGATGTGACGGATGGGCAGTTGTTTTTTCACCAGATAGATATATATGATAATCGACAGAAATGGAATGATTGTGATGTAAGGATTTGGACTGATAATATGGTTTGGCCAAATGCTTCTGTTGGTGGTATATTCAGCAGCAATGCGGACCATCATGCAAATATGCCGAGAAAATGGTTTGGAGACAGTGACCCGTCGAGAAACGGAACAGCAAGAAATGACTGGCTGACTACTCCGAATGGTAATCACTGGACTACGATAGGACATGAACTCGGTCATTATATGATGGCTTTTTATGATGAATATGTTTATGTTAACAGTGATGGAAGCGGACTGCCTTCAGGGTATAATTACGGTTATATGGATTACCAATATCCGAATGGGGGAGTGTGGGCAACTGAAATGTCAAATTTATCAAGATATCCCGGCAATACATATGAGATAACCGCACAGTGGGTTTATAACGCTAACGATTGCTGGGCGGATTTTGAAAGCGATTATGAGAAAGAATATAATGGTGTATTCTGTCCAATTATCAAACCGTCTGAAAGGACAATCAGCGGTGGTTTAAATTACCTTCCGGGTCCGAATATTAATGTTGCTAATAATTTAATTGAGAATATTTACGATGCCGATAACTCTGCAGGTGATGTGAATATAACAGTTCTCGACCCTAATATGACCATATTGACGAGAGCTAAGGTTGATTTGTATAAACCTATGGGGATGGTTACACTTGTGATTAAAGAAGGACAAGCGGCTGATGACGGGAATTTCAAAGTCATAGGCGCCAATGTTGGCGATGCAATCAGGGTTTCTCATTTCCTGAAGATATTGCCATATTTTACTTATTCATATGTTTATGATGTTACTGCTGTTACTTCGGCAGAAAAACAACAGGACCAAATTCAACAAGAAGATTATATACCAATTATTTTACAGCAAGTCAACGGTACATTCAATCAGGTCAACACCTGGGAATTCGATGAAACAGGAAACCTGATTTATAAAGCTTATGTCAACAAAGAATTTTCACAAAATGCAAAACTCGAAATTCCATCCCAACAGGATATTTTAGAAAAAAGAGACCTTAATTACAACCAGGGAAAGTATGAATATACTTGTAGTTTGGATGAAACAATGAGGACAGACGGTGTATTATCAATAGAAGCATACGATGATTCACAACAGCCTTTCTACATTCCAATGAGTTATAATATATCAGGCTTTTCACCGATTCTGTCGGGACCAGGGGGGGATGTCAATTTGTATCTTGACCGCAGTAATTCACAAATCGAAAAATTTGCAATCCTGTCTTCCGGTTCCCAGACAAGCCGTAAAGGGCTTGATGAGGATGCAGAACAATCCGGCAATGTACATTCTATTGCTACACATCGTTTTGCTATTAATGATAAAATTGAAAGTATTTTGCAAATCGGCTATTCTCCTGACGAATTGAAGAATAAATCCCAATCACTCCTGCGGATTTTCAAATGGGATGCATCCTCATTAATCTGGAAAAAACTCGGGGGAATGGTAGATTCAATCAGGCATTTTGTAAGAGTTCCAATCACAGAAACCGGTACTTTTGCAGTTTTCACGTCAAACGACCCGGATGCAGTAGAGGATGGTTCCTTGAATTATAAAATTCAAATTTCACCTAACCCATGTGTTGATATGACAAATTTATCGATCACAGTCATGAAGGATGAAATTTTCTCTATCGAATTAATTAATTCTCTCGGCAATCAAATTTGCATATTATCAGAAAATACTTATTTGCCGGTGGGTAATCATAAACTCGAAATCAATACATCATCACTTTCTTCAGGTACTTACTTCATACGTTTGAGATTTGGAACAAATTATCAAATAGTGAAATTTGTAGTGGTGAAATAATTATTAAGTTATTTAATACTTTTTATTCAAGGGGCACATATAATTGTGTCCCTTTTATTTTTCCGGTCAGATATTGTTAATTTGATTAAAAACCGAACCAATAATACTGTCTTTTTTTATTCCCTTCCTTGCCTCAGTTTCTTAGCCATTCTTTTCTTTGGGTCAGCCAAATCTCTGTAGTACTCCTTTTCTTCCATATCTTTGTCACTTGCTATGTGAATGTCTAATATGTTCGGTAGCTTATATCCGGATTGTATATAATTAATTTCATTCAGAGAATGATTCCAACCTTCGAACCAAGCCCATAGCCTTTCCTTTTGTTCATTATTACCAACAAAATGTATCAATAAATCAATATCAGAATTTGCACCTGCAGCAAGGTTGAATACAGTACCAAACAAATATACTCCTTTCACTCCGAATTCCCTCTCATCCAGCTTCGAAGCAATCAAATCGGCAATGTGCAATCTCCAGTGCAAAGGCTCATTGAACAAATTCTCTTTCTGAAGCATTGTCGAAGTATTGTATATAGGTATTGCAGAAGGTTGTGTCAGGATAGCAACTGCTTCTTCCTCGTCTGCATTCATCAGCAAACGCATAACTAATCCATTAGTCACTTCGGGTATATTTATAATTTTAATCGTATCTGCAAGATAAGAAGCCTCAGGCAAAATCCTGCTTAGAATATTTTCATTGTTATTAAAGAATCTATCATTGAAAACAATTCCTTTTTCGTCAGGGTAGAGGGGTAAATATCGAATTGATGTTTCAACCAAATCCTGGAAAAAGTGTGTCCCAAATGACAAATCCGGAGTGTAATTACCCTTCTGTTTTGCAATTTCAATAAGCACAGCAGTATTATTAATATCTGAATATGTAACGTTGACACCAAGCCTGATATCATCACGGCTTCCCCAGCGTCCCGGTCCTAACAGGACAAATTTTTTCTTAGGCAGTAATTGATTAATCTTACCAATATATCTGCCGATAGCTTTGAGGTTGTGTAATTCATGCTTGCCATAATTCACTGGGTCAACATAAACAATATAATTGATATCGGGTACTATACCGTTCGAAACATATTTATTTGCAGTAAATAAAATCCTGTCTTCCGGAATATCCCGTGGTATAACTGCTGAAACACTATCCTTTGTCGAACTCTGAGGTCTACACTGAAGTAAATACAAATTATCCCCGTCACAGGCAAACTCAATATCAACAGGTGTTCCAAGCTTTTTCCTCAAAACCTTTAGTAAGCCATGTACCTGTTGCAAAAATTCAGTCCTTTTCACCATATTTTCAAAAGTAACAACGACTGCATCTCGTCTCGTATCAATTCCAAGACCAACCGGTGTTTTCAGGTGACCTTCTTCCTGTATAGAAAAAATTTCATTAATCATGGGAAAAGATTCACCCACTTCATCGAGCATTTTATTAATACTTACTGTTTCGAATGAGTTTGTTTCGAGATTTAAAACATCAATATTTTTCGGTGAATAACGAACCATTTCCTCATAAGTAAGATTAACCTTCAAATCGGGTTGTCCCGGCACAATTAAAATAGGGTACTCTGTAGAAACTCTGTCTACTGCTCTTGTTCCCAGACCTGCAACCATCCTAATCAATCCGTCATCCCTCTTAATTCTTGGAGACCACCTGAACTCATTGTTGCTGAAAGCGGCACCGGCAAAAGCGGGGAAAAAATATTTTCCGATTCTTTTACCAACTACTTCCTGAATCATTATGCCCATCTCTTCGTTAAAATCGAGCAAACCTCTTTCAATCCTGTATCCAATCGGGTCTGGTCCGAATGTAGAAGCAAAAACCTCGGCTATGGCATCCATTAATGCATCCAGCCTTTCTTCTTTCGTGCCCTGGTTAGCTAAAAATAAACTTTTATACTTGCCGGCAAATGAAGAGCCCATTCTGTCCTCCAGCAAAGATGAACTTCTCACTATAATCGGATTTTCCCACAAATCATCCAAAGCTCTCGACAATCCATTTTTTAATTCCGGAGGGAACTCCGAATTTTTGAAAGCTTGTATCATATGAGGATATTCTTCCCTGATTTCGTCGATATCCTTATACTTCTCCTCGATTACTTCTTCCAGGTTATTATAATAAATAAAACTCATAATGCCATCGCTTGTCATATACCATGTCTTAGGTACTTTCACGCTACCCAGAAGTTCTTTCTCTTCAGTGCTTCTCTCAACAACTTTAAATGCTAAAAATAAACCGGCGGATTTACCGCCTACTTTTCCGTGACTCTCACCAGGGAAAATCAGCCTTTGCAGCAAATCATAAAAATCCCTTATCCTGCAATAATTTTTTGCTGTATTAATGAACTCAAGCTGTTCAGTTAAAAATCTGCGAATCAATGCAACCCTGATTCCCTTTTTCACAGGCGAAGTTTCTTCCTCCATTTCTTCGCTTCCTCCACGTCCAACGCTGTAATAATACCTTCTCACCCCTTCGGTCACTTCGCTAATCGGGGAATTCTGCTGTAAGAGAGCTTTTTCTAAGTAATGAGATTTCTCTTCTTTAATCCACTTTTCAACCATTCTCATCATTTCTTCATCACCAAGCCTCTCCCTACCTACACGGAATATCATATCCGCATGACCATACAAATTCTCACTCAACCATCTTCGCGTTGGCATATTCACTTCGCCGAGTCCTTCCTCCCCAACTCTGCCAAACAATTCCTTACCACTCTCCATTCGACGTACAAATAAATGATTCAGAAGTTTACGTGCTATCACCATAAACATCTGCCGGTCTGTTCGTCTTAGCATATCAGTTATGATTTCCCACTCAGGTCTAAGTTTTTCTATATCCGCGGATTTCAATTCACTTCCATTATTCATGACTTATCCAATTAATTTAATTTCAAATTCAAAGTATTTCCAACCTTTATTATTCATTCAAACTTATCAATTTCCACACCTAACCACAAGCAAAAAAATTTGTTTACATCAATTCTAAATAAATTTTTGTGATTTTATTCACAATTCCGTATCCTTATATCTTTAAAGACCTTTAAAAAATTTAGTTTTCATTTTATATTGATAAATTTTCTTAAATTGCAGGGTTTGTTTGTTCAAAAATGGATAGACATTTGAGTTTTGAACTCAAAATAGTTTTAAGAATTTAGGAGTTTAATTATTATGTCAGTTAGTGAATCATTCAATCCTTTTAAAATGGCACAGCAACAGTTCGATGATGTTGCCCAAAAATTATCACTCGACCAACCTACTCGGGATATATTGAGAAATCCCGACCGTGAGCATCACTTTAATATACCAATTCGAATGGACGACGGCTCTTACCGAGTATTCCGCGGCTTCCGTGTCCAGCACAACGATGCACGTGGTCCCTGCAAAGGCGGAATTCGGTTCCACCCGCAGGAAACTATAGATACAGTTCGCGCATTAGCAATGTGGATGACATGGAAAACAGCAGTTGTCGATATACCACTTGGAGGTGGAAAAGGCGGTGTTATTTGTGACCCCCATAATCTTTCTATGAGAGAACAGGAAGCACTTTGCCGCGGGTGGATTCGACAGCTTGCCACAAATGTTGGACCTTTACAGGATGTTCCTGCACCCGATGTTATGACAACCGGACAACATATGCTTTGGATGCTCGACGAATACGAAAGAATACACGGTGCAAAATATCCCGGTTTCATCACAGGCAAACCTGTCGGGCTGGGAGGCTCACTCGGTAGAACAGAAGCCACAGGATATGGTGTCATTTATACATTAAGAGAAGCTTTGAAACACCTTGGGATTAAAATTGAAAATACAACAGCCGCTTTCCAGGGATTCGGCAATGTAAGCCAATACTCACTCGACTTGTATACACAACTCGGCGGAAAAGCAATTACAGTTTCATGCTGGGACCAGAAGGAACAAAAATCCTAT
>JACRLY010000048.1 GCA_016219595.1 Ignavibacteriota bacterium
TGAAGGAATGACAGATATTCCTCTCACTTTCTTTTTTATTCTTACATTTTGGAGTATTATTAAGCTAAGAGAAGCCGGAGAAAGAAAGAAAATTATTTTATTTGCTTCAATCTTTACCATTGGTTTCGCTTGTGCATTAATGACAAAAATTGTAATATCATTTCTTCCTTTATTATTTATTTTACCATTATTTTTTGATAAGGGCAATAAGAAATGGTATATGGTAATTGCTTCGATTATAGCTATAGCACTTGCCTCTCCATGGTATATT
The DNA here is from genome assembly GCA_016219595.1 of Ignavibacteriota bacterium. GTDB lineage: Bacteria > Bacteroidota > Ignavibacteria > Kapaibacteriales > UBA2268 > XYC2-FULL-35-21. The sequence goes on from JACRLY010000048.1 coordinate 272, forward strand.
TATATGAGTATTCAACATGGAGCTACTTTTTATAAGGCATTGCTCGTACCTCATATTTATTCTGTTGTTGAAACAAATAGTCCGAAGCTTGGACCTCTATATTTTCTTAACCAATTATTAGTGTCTAATCCATTTATTTTATTTTCCTTCATATTAATTATTTTATTATTATTCAAAAATACAAGAACAAAATTGCTTGAATCAGTAAAAATTCACAACATATTATTTGCATCTTTACTTTGGTTTCTGATAACATTTATAATTCTTTCATTAGCGAAAACAAAAATGATGCATTATTCAGTTTATATGGTACCACCGGCGATTTTGATTTCAGTAGTTTTTATTGAAAACATGAATTTAATAATAAAGAATGGTAGATTAATTTGGGTTTTATTTATAATTTTAATTGTATTAATTGCATGGTCATTCAATATCAGTATAAGACAAGATTTCAAAATAATATTTACTGATTTTCACTTTTCAACCAATGTATTAGTACTAATTTCTTTTATTTTGATTTCATTGGTTATAATCGTTTTTCTAAAGGGTAAAATAATCCAAAAATTAACAGTTAGATTTATTACACCTTTTATATTTATTTGTACTATTGTGTTAGTGGCAAATATTATTGTTTTGAATTCTTATTACAGGTTAGGGCACTCTTATGGAGCAAAAAAGGCTTCAAGTTATGTATTAAAATCAAATGATGTTTCTTTCATATATTTATATCACGAAGCAACATCATCGGAATCATTAAATCCTCAGCTTGCATGGTACACAAAGGGAATTATGAACAATTGGGTGAAGGGAAAATCATGTAAAATATACTCTTTGCCATTAAATACAAACATTAGTGATACTTTAGATAAAATGAAATCATTAAAGGAAAATATTGTTATTTATTATAAGCCGAAGGAAGAAGAATTTACGAAAATTGTTTGTGATAATGTTTCAAAAGAATGGACTAAAATTACATATTGTGACAGGTATATCGTTTTCAGAAGGAAGTGAATAAATTTATGAATTTTAATAAAAATATTTTAATATGCCCGGATTGCGGTTCGGATTTGAATGATGAAGCAGGCAAACTTGTTTGTTTGTCATGCAAAAAGGAATATGGAATTAAAAGTGGAATACCTCATCTATATCCAAACAATTTCATTGCCAATGAAAGGAATATGGATTATGTCGAGCATTATAAATTCGATGGTGAATACTATGATTATTTCGAAGGCAGAAGCTGTAAGGCTACGGGACATGACGAAAGAAGACTGAGGGAATATATTCTTTCAAAAATTCCTAAGACATCCAGGAAAATACTCGATGTCGGGTCAGGCGGCGGATGGCTTGCTAAAGCTCTTTCAAAAAGTAATGTAGAATTAGTATCATTTGATATTTCACCGAATAATGTAGAAAATATTTTGAAATTAAATCCATTTGAATATCATATAGGAATTGTGGGAGATGCTTTAAATCCTCCATTCAGAAAGGGTATATTTGACTGCATTATATCTGCTGAAGTTATAGAACATACCGTAGAACCTAAATTATTTATACAAGGATTGCTCCCTCTTTTGAAACCGGGCGGTGCATTAATCATCAGCACACCCTATAAAGAAAAAATTCAATATTCAATATGTACACATTGCAACAAGCCTACACCACACAATGCACATTTGCACTCATTTGACGAGTACAAACTAAGAGACCTTGTAGATGAAAATAAGGTTGATTATAACTATTTTACGTTTGGCAATAAGTTGCTTCATCATGCAAGAACTTACGTGCTGCTGCAGTATTTACCTTTGAGCTTATGGAAAATTGTTGACAAGATTGCGAATTTAATAATTAACAGAAAAGAGCATATTGTTTTATTTTACAAATTAAATTAATACAATAGGTACAATTTCAAATCAACTTTATTCTATTTCCTAATTGACTTTAATTTTTCGAATAATTCTTTTTCTTCGGGAGACAAATTGGTTGGAATATTTATTAATATCTTAGCGTATAAATCTCCTCTTTCGGCAGGATTATTATATTTCGGCATACCCTGGTTTTTTAATTTCAGTAATGCACCGTTTTGTGTCCCTGCAGGTAATTTCAAATTGATAGTCGCACCAAAAGTTTTAAGTTTTGATGTGCCTCCTAAAATTGCTTTGTATAAATCAACAGGAACTTCAATATAAAGGTCATCTCCTTTTCTTTCAACCTTATTGTGTGGCTTGATATGGATTTTAATAATCAAATCACCAGTAATGCCTCCATGCTTTCCTGTAGAACCTTTCCCAGTGATTTTAAGAATTTGTCCATCTGATACACCCGGTTTTATTTTCAGGTCGATTTTCTGCTCGTCAATTTCAAGGATTCTCTGTGTACCGCTGAAGGCTTCAGCTAAAGTAATATCAATGTCAATTATTGTGTCAGTACCTTTTTTTGGAGTTTGCCTGAATCCTGTATTCTGTGAGAATCCTTCACCGAAAATATTTTTAAAAAAATCAGATACATTACCTGATTCAAACATATCTCCAAAATTTCCGAATCCTTTCGATTTTCTTCTTCCGGAATCTGGTCTTGAACTGAACCATTCTGACCAGTCGAAATCCTGAGTATTACCTCCTGTTCTCCTGAATGAATTCCATGATGAACCGAGATTATCATACTTTTTTCTTTTTTCCGGATCGCTCAATACTTCATAAGCTTCGCTGATTTCCTTGAATTTATTTTCAGCATCTTTTCCTTTGTTTCGGTCAGGGTGGTATTTAACAGCAAGCGAACGGAATGCTTTTTTGATTTCATCAATCGATGCATTCTTATTAACACCAAGTATTTTATAATAATCTTTAAAATCCATTGCTATTTCTTAATTTAAAATTATAAATTGAAATTTACTTACATATACCTGTGAACAGGTCCCTGGTGTTTAATGAATTTTGGTTTATACTCGCCGCCTTTTCTGCCAAAGCAAACACCAAGTGCCTCGTAAAATTCTATTTCGTTTGTATCAATAAATCTTTGCCTTATTGCTTCATAAGTCGGGATATAAATGATTTTGTCATGCTCTACATCGACAACTGTTACACCTGAAATACTATTTACAAGCAACAATACTGCTGCTCCACCGCCTTGCTTTCCGAAAGCTACGTCATAACTTGTAGTGCCACCAGACCTGACGAGATGACCAAGAGCTATTTCCCTGATTTCGGGATACTCGTAAATGCCCTGAACATATATTCCTTCCTTTTTGAGAACATCTTCCCAGTCTGAATCCTGCTTCATATAAAATTCAAGCTGTTTCCTGATGTATTGACCAACACCTGTTAGTTTTTGGTGACCGAATGAATCCTGAACAGATAAATCCGTAAAATATCTGCCTTCTTTGTCTTTAACTCCTTCGGCAGCGACAATTATATAAGTTGAACCTTTTACATCACTTGATACTAACCTGTTAATATAAGTCTCTTTGAAATGCTGGTAAAGTATTTCGTAATCAACATTTATTTCAGGTATGAGAATGGCATCGGCATCTGCACCTATGCCTCCTCTGAATGCAGTGTGTCCTGCATATCTTCCGAATACTTCTATTACCAAAGCCCTGTTGTGAGTTAATCCTGTAGTTCTCAATTCTGCAGTAAATCTTGAGATTCGATTAATAGTCGAATCGCCGCCTACTGAATAAGATTGAAGGTCAAGGTCCATCGTTTTCGGGACATGGACACAGCTTATTCCCTTACTTACCAAATCAACGACAACAGAACCTGTATCATCACCTCCTGCAATTATGAGACCATCAATGCCGTGCATCTTCAAGCCGGCTTTGATTTTTTCATATTTCTGCTCATCTTTGATTTTTGAAATTTTCACACGGGAATGGCCTGCCTCAGAGCCGGCAACTTCAGAGCTAATCTTGTCTGCCCTTGCCTTGTCAATGACAACCGGTACGAGAGTAGTCAGATTGTAAAGTCCTGCATACCCATTCGGAATGATGCATATTTCAATTCCGAGATGATGTGCCATTCGTGCAGCTCCGTTAATAACGGCATTCAATCCGCCGCAATCACCACCACTGGTTATAACACCGATTTTTTTGATTCCGTTCATAAATTTTTAACCCTTAAAGGAATTTATTTTCAGTAAACACTTAAGATACAAAACTAATAAATGATTTGGAAATAGTGGGTAATTTGAAGCAATACAAATTAATGACCCTTTTTTAATTTTTTATTCCACTTCAATCAGATATTTTTGAATTTCTGTTTATTTACAATAATTTATTAAGATTATGAAGAATAATCCTATAGGTGTATTTGATTCGGGGATTGGCGGTTTGAGTGTACTAAAACAGTTCATTCGCTTTCTGCCTTTTGAAAGATACGTATATCTTGGCGATACGGCACGAGTACCTTATGGCAACAGGTCGCCTGAAACAGTGAAAAGATATGCAAGGGAAAGCACGAAGTTCTTGCTCGACCGAGACGTTAAGTTGATTGTAGTTGCTTGTAACACTGTGTCTGCAGTAGCCCTGGATGTTGTCAGTGAGTTGTCAAATGTCCCTGTAATTGGTATGATATATCCTGCGGCAGTAGCGGCATTAAGAGCATCAATTAATAAGAAAATCGGGGTAATCGGAACGAGAGCGACAATTAACAGCAATGCTTATACTGATGAGATTCATAAGTTAAGCAATGGTGATAAAATTAATGTCATTTCACAGGCGTGTCCTTTGTTTGTTCCGATAATTGAAGAGGGCTGGCTTGACCATCCTGCAACCAAGTTAATAATCGAGGAATATATTTCAACTCTAAAAGCCGAAAAAATAGATACACTGGTTTTGGGTTGTACTCATTATCCATTGCTTAAACAATTATTAACAGAGATGATGCCCGGTATATCATTGATTGATTCGGGTGAACACGCCGCAGTAATGGCTGTCAGGATGTTAGCCGGACAAGAAAGATTAGTCGAAGAAAAAGAAGTTTATGTTCAAAAACCTGAAATCGAATTTTATGTTACAGATATCCCTTCGACATTTTATGATATAGCACAAAGTTTTTTGGGATTTAAAGTGGAAAGTCCACAGATAGTAAGTATAGGGAGTTTGATAAAATAGTATGGATTTAAAGGGAAAGATAATTTTAATAACAGGTGCTTCTGCGGGAATAGGAGAAGCATGTGCAGAGGTGTTTGCCGAAGAAGGAGCAATGCTAATCCTTCTTGCAAGAAGGAAAAATAAGCTCGATGAATTATCGAAAATAATCAAAGAAAAAAATAAAGTTGAAATTCTGAATATCGAATGTGATGTCAGAAATAGAAAAGATGTAGAAAAATGTATAAAAGAATTACCTGACAAATTTAAAAACATTGACATTCTGATTAATAATGCAGGACTGGCAAGAGGTATGAATAAGATTCAGGAAGGAAGCTTTGATGATTGGGATGAAATGCTCGATACGAACATCAAAGGATTACTCAATGTTTCAAGATTCGTATTGCCGGGAATGGTTGAAAGAAAATCAGGTCATGTTGTGAATATCGGTTCATTAGCAGGCAGGGAAGTTTATCCTAACGGAAATGTTTATTGCAGTACAAAACATGCTGTGAAAGCATTATCGAAAGGAATGATAATTGATTTAAACGGTACAGGAGTAAAAGTTACAAACCTTGACCCCGGGCTTGTGGAAACCGAATTTTCGGAAGTAAGGTTTCGTGGAGATACTGAAAAAGCAAAGAAAATATACCAGGGATATACTCCGCTTACATCAAGGGATATAGCAGAAGTGGCATTATTTTGTGTAACCCGCCCACAGCATGTGATGATTCAGGATATAATGGTAACACCGACAGACCAGGCAACTGCATTGATATTGAATAAGAAATAGAAGTAGTTATTTATTCGAAAAATAGTTGTAATTCTTTTTTAAAACTATTTATATCATTATCAGATAATCTTCCCAATTTTTTATTGATAATAAAATTGGAAATAGTTGCAAATTTCATTCTGATTAATGATGGTTTTGGTAGTGATGCTTTTTCCCAATCTTTAATTAAATAATCTCCAATTTTGTAATCAGTATTCAAATTACTGGTTATGAAAGCAATAATAATATCATTTGATTTATTATATTCTTTTGGAGAAATTATTAATCCGGGTCTTTTCTTTGATAATGATAAATCAGTAAATGGAAAAGGAACAAGAACTATATCCCATTGATTATAAAGTATCATACACAGAATCTTCTTTGTTATCCCACTCTTTAAATGAATTTTCGGAAAGTCTCATTGAATCGTAAGAATCAAATACTTCCATATCATCAATCAATGTTACTATTGCTTTTGAGTATTTAATATTGCCTGGTTTTTCAAGTAATATGATATTACCTTCGTCATATATTGCTTTTATAGTTGTCATACATTATTCCAATAATTTTTTTATAAATAACATATATCGTGATAAATTATTGTAATATTAAATGGTAATGTTAGAAGTAATGGCTAATAATTAAATAAATAAATAAAATTATTTGCGGAGAGGGCGAGATTCGAACTCGCGATAGCCTTTTACAACTATGTCCCGATTGCAATCGGGTTGCTTCAGCCATAATAATCTTTTCAATATAATTTTTGTTCTTATAACTTTTCAGTTTCTTTTCTAATTTAAGTGACTCAATTCTACTTGCACATCCCTTAGTATATACAATATTCCATGGTCCTTTTCCTTTTGTGTATTTCGATTGTCCTGAATTGTGCCGATGTAATCTTTCTTCAAGATTTTGAGTTTGACCAATGTAATATTTTCCAGTGGATTTGCTTTTTAGTATATAAACTATGTACATAAAAATACAGTATTAATCTGCGGAGAGGGCGAGATTCGAACTCGCGATAGCCTTTTACAACTATGACGGTTTAGCAAACCGTTGCCTTCAGCCACTCGGCCACCTCTCCGTTTGACTAAAATTAGGATTTCAAAAATACGATAAAATGAAAGATTTAAAAAATTTTATTTCAAATTATCAATTTAAACAATAGCCCTAACTATTTTGGTTTTCAAGAAGTTTTTTCCTTAAATAAAATACTTTAAGCTCTTTTTTCCTTGCCCTGCCAACCATATATCTATATTGAATGAAATACATGCATGGAACAACAACAAGGGTTAAAAAGGTAGCGAAAGTTAATCCGAAAATTATAGCCCAAGCCAAAGGACCCCAAAATGAAGCACTGTCCCCGCCAATGAAAATCTGTGGTCTGAATTCTGATAATAAAGTAGCAAAATTTATATTAAATCCGAATGCAAGAGGAACTACACCTAAAGTAGTTGCACTTGCAGTCAATATAACAGGGTTGAATCTGATTGAACCACCCTGGATTATTATATCCCTGATTCTGCCTTTTTTCTGCCTAAGCAGCTCAATAAAATCAATCAGTATTATTCCGTTTTTAACAACAATTCCGGCAAGAGCAACAATTCCTATTCCTGTCATTACTACCGAAACCGTAAATCTGAACAATATGAATCCGAGAAACACACCTATAGTACTAAGCAGAACCTGTGTAATAATAATAAAAGGTTTGATAGTTGAATTAAACTGAGTAACCAGAATTAACAGGATTAATGCAATAGAAACAAAAAATGAGGTAACTATAAAATTCCCAGCTTCCTGCTGGTCTTCCTGCTGCCCGGTTAATTTTATTTCATATCCTTTTGGCAAGGGGAGAGAAGCAGTAATTTTTTCTATCTGGCTATTAATCTGAATAGCATTGTAGCCCGTTAAAACATTAGAACTCAGGATTATAGTCCTTTTCTGATTTTTTCTTTTAATACTTTCAAAAGAATAAATATAACTAACATCTGCCACTGCAGATATGGGTATTTGCCTGAATGAACCTGTTGCCATATCCCTAAATGAAATTGGCATATTCAACAGTGAATTTAAATCATTCCTGTATTTCGGGTCGAGTCTGATTTGAATTGAGTATTCGTCTTTATCATCACGGAATTTCGATGCTTCTTTACCGAAGATTGCAGTTCTGAGAGCCATACCTATCTGACCGCTGGATAAGCCTTCATTGTTTGCCCTCGACCTGTTTACAGTCAATAAAATTTCAGGTTTATTTTGCTGAATATCAGAATTTAATTTTTCGATACCTGCAATATCTGCATCAGAAATCCTCTGCCTAACTAATCCTTCAATATTAATTAACTCATCTAATTTATCTCCGCTGATTTCAATATTAATCGGTTTCCCGGTCGGTGGACCATTGTTTTCTTTTTCGACCAATATTTCTGTTCCCGGCAAATTTTTAATATTAGTTCTTATTTCATCTAAATATTTTTGGGTTGATTTGCCGCCTCGCTTTGCAAAATCAACAAATGCTATGGTGATTTTTCCTTTATAAGGAATGACTGCCCGATCCGGATTATTAGGGTCTCCGGCGCCAATGCCGACATTTGCAATAACAGATTTTACAATTGGATTATTATGCCCGATTAGATTATAAACTTTATTCTCAACAATTTTCGTAACGGAATCAGTCACCCTTGCATCGGTACCGATAGGAAGCTTTACATATACATATACGAAATTTGGTTCAGCTTCCGGAAAGAAATTAACTTTTGGAGGGAACATACCGAATAAAATCATTGTAAATATAAACATCCCAATCATTCCATAAATTATATAGTATGGATTTTTGCCTCTTAAGGCAAATCTTAATGTAGATTTGTAAAGACCGATAATATATGGGAAAAGCCGTTCCTGGAATCCTTTAATTAATATCGGTGTTACAATATATTTGTTCAAGTATCCCAAGATAACAAACAGGAATAATAAATTACCGATTGCATGAAATTTCAATAAATGGAATAATATTCCGAAAACAAAAATTACTATTGAAATTTTATGTATATTTTTCGGATTGCGGTATAATGTTCTATCAACATGCATATATTCTGCTGCAAGAACTGGATTTATTATAAATGCAACAAATAATGATGCGAGTAGCGTGATTATCATGATTACAGGCAGAAAATACATGAATTTACCGACAATACCCGGGAAAAATAATAAGGGTATAAATGGAGCTAAAGTTGTCAATGTACCTGTCAATACCGGAATAAAAACCTCACCGGCAGATGTTTTTGCTGCATTCCTGATTTCAAGATGTTCCTTTGTGTAAAGTCTGTGAGTGTTTTCAATAACGACTATTGCATCGTCCACAACAATACCGAGAGCAAGGAGGAATGTAAATGTAACAACGACATTGAAAGAAAATCCAAGCATAGGCATTAATAAAAATGCCAGGAATGACGAAAGCGGTACCGATAATCCAACGAATATAGAATCGCGGACTCCAAGGAAAAACATTAGAACCAGAACAACAAGTATAAAACCTATAATTACACTGTTCACCAAATCATCGAGGTTAGTTTTTGTCGAGACAGACCTGTCACCCGTAACAATAATTTTTGCCCCTTGCGGCATTTTTGTTTTTTCATACTCCTGAACAAGAGTGTTAATTTTCTCAGAAGCTTCAATTAAATTTTCACCGCTTCTTTTAATAACACTAAGTGTAATTACCGGCTTGCCGTTCAACCTGGCAAAATTCTGTTGTTCTTTAAAATCGTCTCTGACATCAGCTACGTCCCTGATATAAACAGGATTACCTTTTGCCGTTTTAACGACAATATTTTTTATATCATCAGTATTTTTAAATTCCGATTTTAATCTTAAATCCCTTCTGATACCGCCAAGTACTATTTCCCCGGTTGAAAAATTAACATTTTCTGCACTAATAGCCCTTTCGATATCGCTGAATGAGAGTCCGGAGGCTGTCATTTTGAATAAATCAACATTAACCTGGAATTCACGTTCGGGAGCGCCGATAATATCAACTCTTGTAATTTCTTTGAATGCTTCGATTTTTTCCTGTAAATCGTCTGCATAGGTTTTCAATCTGTAAGGCTCCATATCTCCGACAATGTTTACAAACATTATCGGGAATTCAGAAAATTCAATTTCCTGAATCATAGGTTCTTTCTGAAGGTCATTTGGCAGGTCCGATTTACTTTTGTCAACAGCATCTGTAACTCTTTGCTTGGCGACAGCAGGAGTTACATTTGTTGCAAATTCGACAATAATCACAGAAACATCAGGCAATGACTGACTTGTTACTCTTTTTATTCCTGTAACTGATTTCAATTGCTTCTCAATTTGACGCGTAATAAGCATTTCGATATCGGAAGGAGTGGTACCGGGATAAATTGTTTGAACAACAATCGTTGGTATAACTATGTCAGGAAATTGTTCCTTCGGAAGATTAACATAGGAAACAAATCCCATAATAATAATAGATATAGCAAGTATATATACCGGTATTTTATTTTCAATTGACCAATTTGTCGGTTTAAATGACTTCATATTTATCCTGTTTAAAATGAATCCTTACAAGGAATTTCAAAAAATTTTCTTTTTTTATATTATTAACAATAATGTAAATGTACAGCAATAGTATAATTCTAATTTTTAACTGTTATAGCCTGACCTTCTGCAACATCGAAAGCTCCTGCAGTAATTATTCTGTCCCCGGGTTTTAATCCGTCTAATATTTCAATTTTGTCTTTATACGATAAGCCTGTTTTCACAAAAACCTTTTTAGCTCTATCACTGTTCTTACCGTTTTCTGCAACGAACACAAAACTTTTATCACCGGATTTCTGAACAACTGCCAAAGGAGCAAGTATTGTATTCTCTTTTGATATATCATTGATAGAAACACTGCAATATTCGTTTGGTCGAAGACCGGCAGTCTGATTTGGAATTTTTATTTCGATTTTGAAAGTTCTGTTAGTCATATTTATAAGTTTGGTAATGACAGAAATTTTAGCTTCGATGGTTTTATTTAAATCAGGAAAGCTGATTAAAACAGGGTCCCCGGCACTCATAGAAGCAATATAATTTTCCGATACATCAGCAGAAACTTTTATATTCGACATGCTTGTAAGACGAATTACCGGTAAACCTGGATTTACTATTTCGCCTTCTTTGGGGACAATACCGTCAATTACACCTGAAAATGGTGCAGTGATTTTCGCATAGGTAATCTGTTGTTTGATTGAAGCCACCCTTTTCTCAATCTGGTCTTTTTGGTTCTTAGCCTGTAAGTATTGAACTTCAGAGCTGGCTTTTTGCTCCCACAATCTTTTTTGTTTTTCATACATAATTGTTGCGAAATCCAGGCCGTTTTGAGCTTCATCAAGATTCTTTTTTAACATATCATCATCTATCTGAATTAAGATATCCCCTGTTTTAACTACTGAACCGGTTTGCACATAAACTCTTATAATTTGGCCTGCCATTTTAGCACTGATATTAACTGCCTTTTCGGATTCAACAATACCCTGAACATCAATAAATCTTTTGAACAGCTCAGGTTTAATTTCCTGGACATTAACATTTACTAAATTACTTTCATCTTTATTTGAAGTACTTTCAGAAATTTCTGTTTCCAATGTTTTGATTTTGTCTTGTATCTCTGAAAGTTGAGATTTAAGCTTTGCAAGTTCCATTTTTTTTGATTCATAAGCATTAGCTTGTTTCGAGCAGGACAGAGTAGATATAATTAATACAGCCGATAAACAAAGCATTAATGTCTTGAATAAATTCGAGGAATTTATTATCCTCAAATTAAAATCTTTTAAATTTAATGTAATTTTTTTCATAACAATCTCCTTATGTAATTCTATAAATTTCTTCTTTAAGTACATTAAATAATTTTACTCATTTAACATTCCGGTAAATTTTTTATCAATATTTCCAATTAAATTATCTAAATCAGCACGTGCAGAAAGATAATCGAATACAGCCTGTGACCTGTTATTTCTCGCTTGTATCAAAGCAATTTCAGCATCGTTAATTTCTACCTGGCTTCCAACACCTTCCTTATATCTAATTGTAGAAATTTCATAACCTCTTTCAGCCTGGGCAACGTTTTCATCCTGGGCATTCATCCTTTCTTTTGCAGTTGTCAGTTGCAGGTAAGCTGATTTTACCTGCAGTTTGGTAGCATCCTTCAATTGAGAATACCTGTCCTGCAATGTAAGGTAATCGATATGAGCTTGTTCAACTCTTGCAGAAGATTGAAATCCCTGGAATAAGGATAAGGAGAAATTCAATCCTACCATTGAACTTTGTGAATTTATAAATTTGAAATTATTGGATAATCCGTTGAACATATAATTAAAAAATGCAGAAACAGTAGGATAATATTCTGATTTCCTGATTGTAATTATATCTTCGGAAACATCTTTTTGAATTTCCAGTGCTTTTAAATCATAATTATTTTGAATCGATTGATTTAATAATTCATCTTCTTTATAACTTTCGTCATTTATGAAAGATTTCAAATCACCTTGTATTTCAATTTCCTCTTTGATGTCGATAGCCATAATCATCTTCAGTGCATTCAAAGCATTAATATAACCGTTTTCTGCCTGCATGACAACCGGTTTAAGATTTTCCATACCAACTTTAGCCCGTATAAAATCATATTCAGGTATCATCCCTTCATTAAAAGCAGCAGATACGCTTTTCAAATTATCCTGTGATTTTTCCAAACTAACTTTCATTGTATTCCAGAATTCTTTTGCAAGTAAAACGCCATAAAATGTTTTCTTCGTTGTGAGTAAAATTTTTGAAACAGAACCCTTAAACATTTCATAAGAAGCACTTTCATATATCTTTGAAGTACCGATTCCTTTGAAAACAGCCGAATTGAAAAGTATTTGATTTACAGAAAGACCTGCCTGGTAATTATTATTTGCACCGAATTGAATTCCAACGAAATCATTGATTGTGTCTCCAAAGAAAGCCCCGGGTACATAAGAGACAGGAATCTTTATATTCCTTATAAAATTTGCGTTTATTGAAACAGAAGGCAAGGCATTACCTAATGCTTCGTTGACCATAGCTTTTGATTTGCTTATATTCAATCTTGATGCGTTTACATCGTAATTATTTTTGACTGCGATAGAAAGCGCAGAATCGAGTGTAATCTTTTTCACTTCTGTATGCAGTGATGAAACTGCAAATAACAATATAATAATAATATTAATTTTCAGTAATCTACTTATTGTTTTTATTTTCATTTCGCCTTTTTCTCTTTTGTTAAGAATAAACTTAATTGTACTTCAAAATGATTGACACGGATTTCACCCGGTAAAGCATATAAAATCAATTGGACTTAAAATTGAAACAAAATCTTAAGTTTATTAGTTCTTATATACCACTTCTAAATTTTTGTTGTTATTACGCTGATTGCTGCAATTTTGAATAATTTAACACTCAGGAAATTTATTACGATAAATTATTTAGTTTGTTTCAACATTTAATATGAATTGAAAAAAGTAATACATATTTACATAAATCACCTAAATATAATCTTTGAACAGATTGCATATAAAACCAACCCAAAAAACGATTAAACTTAATTTTTATTTAGTAAAAGCTAAATTATTTTATTCTTATTAATTATAGTATTTATTTTAAGAAAAATCAAGGTGTAATATTACCAAATTTGATTATAAAACTCAATTAATGTGTGTTCGAAAGATTATAAAGTCAAGTAAGAAATAAAAAATAAATAGTTATTGAAACTCCTTTTAATTATCAATTAATAGAATTTTTGAAAATTTGATTTGAGACGAAATTATATTTAAGCAGTAAATTCCATTTTTTAAATCGGGAAGAATAAATGAATAATTTCCCGGAATTGAATTTTCCGCAACTTTACTGAATACCTGATTTCCAAGAATATCATAAATCTTTATTTCAACATTTGAATTATTTTCTATTGATAAATTCACTGTTTTACCTGAACTTACAGGATTTGGAGTTATAATTATACTTTCATCTTTCAAAAAAAATTGCTCAGTGACAGAATTAAAACTACTACTATCTTTGGCAAAATAAATATCACCGTTATCTCTTCTTGAATCCTGCCAACAGAGGTATCTTGTTCCATCGGAAGCAAATTTAACATTGACAAATTCTTTTCTTCCGTTTGAATTAAATATTTCAGCATCAGAGAAATCGGATTTGGGAAATTCTCCAAAATAGTAATGCATCCCTTTATCTGAAGTTTGATAAACTATTGCAACATCTGAATTATCATCAATTGAAATATTCGGATAATCAACAAAATTTGAAGATTCTCGGCTTAATTGAATATTCCCTGATGCAGCATTTGAATCTTTAGGAAGCATAGCATAGTAAATTCTTGAAATGCCGGAAATATCCCTGTTATCACGCCATACCAAATGCAGATTTTCATTCATATCGAGTGCAACATTAGGTCCGGTAACAGGGCAGGCGTTAATTGTCCATTCTCCATCCTGAATTAAAATAACATCTTCGAATGTTTCACCTCCATCCATAGAACGGCATACCCATATATCTCTGCGGTTATTAATATTTGAGCGAAATGCAATATATACATGCCCTTCGGGGCTGACTTCTATTTCTTGCTTGCAACACTCACAAGTACCTCCGATACCTGCTATCATTTTATTTACTTTTTTATTTTTTGACCATGAATTACCGCCATCAGTAGACATAGTCATATATAATTGTACATTCGAAGATTGCTTTCTTTGAGTTTCCCTGGAATCAAGAAATGAAACATATAATTTATTTAAAGAGTCAACGGCTATCGAGCAAAAATCCTGGGCATATTTCGAAGAATCATCTGAATCTATAACATTTTTTGGCTGTGTCCAGGTCAATCCCTTATCTGAAGATTGAATATACCAAACATCAGGTTGGTTATTAATTCGAGATTCCAGCCAAATCATGTGAATTGTTCCTTTTGTATCAATTACGAATTTAGCAGCTCTTTGAAAATTTGAGTTAACAGATGCACCTTGTGTGATTTTTGTAGCAGGGAAAAATGTATTCCCCTTGTCTGTCGAATGGGTAAAGTAAATATCACCGTTTCCGCCGCTGTTTGCTTTTATCCAGCTTATATATATATTGCCATCCCTGCCGATTTTCATAATCGGAGAACGTTCTACCGAGCCGGAAACATCATTATTGACCATAACAGGAATGGTATAATTCTGACAATAACAATTGTTATAAAAGATAATAATTAATAAAACTAAAAAATAATTTATCCTGAATTTCATCCTATTCCTTATTATAATGTTTATATTGAATATATATTCAACATATTAATAATTTAATAGACTAAATTAATAAAATAATTATATAAAACAACTTTTATGAACTTGATATTTGTATAACTCAATGCAGGGTATTAAATCAAATATTGACACAAGTTCATAATTATTTTCTAATTTTGAAATTATAACCTTTTTTAAAAAAATAATTACTTAATAAATATGAAAACAGTAGTAATAATAATAACGTTGTTATTTATTTTAAATATTAATTTATCAGCAATTCAAACAAAAAAGCCGGACTTAAAAAAATTGCCAAAATATGAGAGCCTGCTTAAGAAAGTATTAAAAGGCAGCAAAGAAATTAATTTTTTTGATTTGAGAATGAGTTTTACCCAGTCAAAGAATTATAAACCTGCAAATCCTGAACTGGATTCAGTTAGAAAGAAAATGATACAAAATTTGAACAGTAAGGAATATGAACAGGCAATTATTCTTGCAGATTCAATCTTGAAACAGGAATTTATTGATATGTATGCTCATTATACCTGCTATTACGCTTATACTGCTTTAGGTGATTCATCAAAAGCATTCTATCATGAATTTCTAATGGACAGGTTACTTAATTCAGTTGTAGAATCAGGCGATGGCAAAACAAAAGAATCCGCTTTCCTAATAATTAATTCGAATGAAGAATATTTCCTTATTTATATTTATAAGCTGAAAGTTACAGATAAATCATTTACGAATTTAAACGGCGAACCTATTGATGTGTTCAAAGCAGTTGATTCTGAAACTAATGACTCATTTGAATTATACTTTAATACGAGCATGATGATTGAACAGCAAAAGAAGTAATCAAAATAAACAATTCACAATTTTATTAATCATTATTTCGTATATTTAATTATTATGTATTACAATAGAGGGATTATTCTCTTTTGATGGAATTTTTACTTATTACGGCTTCATTGTTACTTGGAGCCTTAACAGCGACTGTCTCTGCAATATTATCATCTTTATCCCCGGAGAAACTCAACGATATAATCGGTAAGAAAGATAAACCTTTTTTCAGGCTTCATTACCTGAGAAATCACATAGAGAATATTATCGGCGGATATTTTATCATTGAAAATCTATTTTATACAATTGGATTTATTTTATTCGGATTAACCATACAAAAATATTACGCTGACTGGATATACTTTGTCATTGGTTTTGTTATTATTTTCAATCTGACGATATTCTTAAGAACATTTTTTTATGCAATAGGCAGGCGATGGTCTGACAATCTGGCAATACCATTATCAGGAATTCTATATCTACTTGCAATGGTTTCTATTCCTTTAACAAGAATAACCCGGTATATAATAATTAATATCGGTGGTAAATCATCAGAGGAAGCATCCCGCGAAGAATTGAATGCTCTGGTTGAATCTGCGCGGGAGGAAGGTTCGATTGATACAGACGAATACCGCATTTTGAAAAACATAATGAATTTCAGTGAAGTTCTTGTTACCGATGTTATGACACCGAGGACTGTAGTATTTAGCTGTGAAGCCGATAAAACTGTCGGCGAAATTGCTAATCTTCCTGAAATCCGCATCTATTCCCGCTTCCCAATTTGGGAAGGTGAATCTCTCGATGACGGAGTTGTTGGCTATGTAATGTCGAAAGATTTGCTTTATGCGGCATACAACGGGTTCACTTCTAATAAATTAAGAGACTATGTAAGAAAAGTACATTTTATCCCTGAAAACGCAGAATTAGACAAAGCATTGGAAAAATTTCTCGAAGCAAGACAACATTTATTTGTTGTAGTTGATGAATATGGTGGCGTAGAGGGATTATTGACTATGGAAGATGTGCTTGAAACAATCCTTGGAGTAGAAATAGTAGACGAAGCCGACAGGATTGTAGACCTGCGTGAACTTGCTAAAAACAGGAGAGATAAGCGTATAGCAATGTTAACCTCAAAAAGCGATATTTCTTGATTTTATCAGGAAATTTGTGCAATTTTGTAATCCTTAAAATTTCG
Organism: Ignavibacteriota bacterium; assembly: GCA_016219595.1. Classification (GTDB taxonomy): domain Bacteria; phylum Bacteroidota; class Ignavibacteria; order Kapaibacteriales; family UBA2268; genus XYC2-FULL-35-21. Next base: position 17,482 of record JACRLY010000048.1, read on the forward strand.
GGGCGTGGCGCAGTCCGGTTAGCGTGCCTGGTTTGGGACCAGGAAGTCGGAGGTTCGAATCCTCTCGCCCCGACAAAATCCCAACTTTTTTATCTTTTAACTGAATTCCAAAAATTATACATTTATCCAATTTTCATTTGAAAAAGATAAAAGGTATTATTTTTATTCCGAATAAAGTAGAAATTTTCAGATAATCTTTCGAACTCACCATACTGACCGTCCATTTGGTCAATCTGGTATAGTTCTGTTAAATAAGATGGCGAATTTTCAGGGTCACGAAACCACTCCCACCAGTTTCCTAAATCTGTCCTGTCGCCGATTGAATTTATTCCCCAACTGTAGCAGACATCGCTGACATAGTAATTATTTTGTTTCAATGCTTTTCCAAGTCCACCATATCCGTCAGCAAGCCAATTACCACCTGTTGAATGATGAATAAAAACCAATCTTACCGGGTTTGTCGGTGGAGTCGGGTCATCCTGCAAAATTTTTTTGGTTTGAGATGATAATGTAAGTGTTGATAAAACAATAACCACAAAGATTAAAATGAACAAATGACGGAGTAAACGCATAACCATAGATACCTCCTTGTTTTTAATTGTAAAACGATTCAAAAGAAATTTAAGATATTTTTTGCCAAAATCACAATATAATTTTCTGTATCTGTCATAAAAATAATAAAGATTTAGAAACTTGTTGCAATCCGCATATTAATTTTTTATTTTAATTTGATTTATTACACCGAAAATAATTATTAGCTGTATTTTATATATTTCTTAATCATTGATTATAGTTAGATATTGAAATTAATTGATAAATATAACAGGATTCATAATTACCTGAGATTATCTGTTACCGGCAGATGTAATCTGAACTGTGTGTACTGCAATCCAACATCGGGCACCATGTTTTATGAACATAATGAAAATACTTTATCAAATTTGGAAATACTAAGATTGGTAATGCTTTTTCTGAAGTATTTTGAATTCAACAAAATCAGGTTGACCGGAGGCGAACCATTCGCGAGAAAAGATATTATAGATTTGATTGGATATTTATCGAAATTAAAAAATGAATTTCCATTCGAGCTATCAGCTACAACAAATGGAACTTTATTAAACGGGAACCTGGAAAAATTAAATAAACTTGGATTAGACAGATTAAATTTTAGTCTTGATTCTTTAAAACCTGAGAGATTCAATGAAATAACCGGAAAGAATCAATTGCATAAAGTTCTGAATGCTATTGATGATGCTGAGAATTGTGGTTTTGAGAAAATAAAAATCAATACAGTAATAATCCGGAACCTAAATGATGATGAAATACAGGATTTCATCGAATATTCGATTACAACCGGAAGAAATGTTCGGTTTATAGAATATATGCCATTTTCAAATAATGGATATGATAGGGAAAGTTTTTTATCATCACTTGAATTATTTAATATTATATCTAAAAATTATAAATTGATTCAATCAAATTCTAAAGAAAATTTGGTTGCAAAAGATTTCCGGGTAAATAACACAAATGCATTGATTAGTTTTATCAGCCCGATATCAGACCATTTTTGCGGACTATGCAACAGGTTGAGGATTACATCTGAAGGTAAATTGAAACTGTGTCTGTTTTCAGCTCATAAATCAGAAATTGATCTACTCAATTTAATTCGTAACGATTATTCAGATAAACAAATAACAGAATCAATTTCAAATTCATTACTCGAAAAAGAATATTTACATCCTGAGATTGATGAATTGATAAAACTTAAGAATAATAATATCATTTCTCTTGGAGGTTAAAAAATAATTAAGAATCAGCAATTTAGAAATTTAGTTTAATGATGAAGATGATAACACATATTGACAGTGATGGAAAAGCAAAGATGGTTGATGTCTCCGGAAAGGTTTAAAAATAGTATTGAAATTATTTCAGAAGTTAAAACTGAGAATACAACCGGTGTTGAAATGGAAGCTCTTACTGCAGTGTCAGTAGCAGCCTTGACAATATATGATATGTGCAAAGGAATAGATAAATCAATTATCATTTCCGATATAGAATTGATTTCGAAATCAGGTGGAAAAAGCGGTGAGTACAGAAAACAATAATGGAAGAATAGCAGCAATATCAATCAGCAAAAAAAGAGGTATTCCTAAATCGAATATTTCATCAGCTATACTGATAGAAAATCGCGGAATAGATGGGGACATTCACGCTGACGGCACTTACAGGCAAATTTCTTTGCTTTCTTTGGAAAGTATTGAAAAGATGAAAAAGATAACACCGGTAAAACTCAGACCGGGTATTTTTGCAGAAAATCTCACCACTGAATCAATTGATTATGTGAACATTAGAATTGGTACAAGAATAAAAATCGGAAATGATTCATTATTGGAAGTAACGCAAATCGGCAAGGAATGCCACAACAGGTGTGCTATTTATGAGTCTGCCGGGAATTGCATTATGCCTGACGAAGGTGTATTTGCAAGGGTTATCAAAGGTGGTAAGATAAAAGTGAATGATATAATCGAGGTATTGGCTGATGAATAGTATATTAACCTATGAAGATGCCTGCGATATAATAAAAGAGCATTTCAAATTTATTAATTTGAAAATAACAGAAGTGAATATTCCTGATTCAGTCGGCAAACTATTGGCTGAAGATATTATTTCCGATATAGATATGCCATCATTCGATAATTCCCAGATGGATGGATATGCAGTCATGTATAATGAAAATATCAGAGAATGGAATATTACAGGTGAAATTTCAGCGGGTAATTTTAAAGATATTGAAGTAAGTGGGAATCAAGCAGTATCAATAATGACGGGAGCAAGGCTTCCCAGTGGTGCTGATACGGTAATACCGGTAGAAAATGTTATAGCTGAAACTGGTATGATTAAATTAATAGAAGGGATTATTTTAAAAAAAGGAAGCGATGTACGCTTTAAGGGAGAGGATATTAAAAAAGATGCAGTGGCGATTCCCTCCGGCACATTGATAAATACAAGCAATATACCATTAATAGCTTCCTGCGGATATAATAAAATTAAAGTATTCGAATCATTAAAAATCGGATTTTTTGCCACTGGCGATGAATTGGTGGATATTAACACAATACCTGTGAATGACCAAATTCGTGCATCTAATCTATATTCTCTTACAACATTGATAAAAGAATTAAAAATGACTCCAGTTAATATGGGTATTGTTAAAGATGACAAATCTCAAATTAAAGATACTGTTAATAAAGCAATCGAAAGTGAATTTGATATATTAATTACAACCGGAGGAGTTTCAGTAGGAAAATATGATTATCTGAAAGATGTAATTGAAGGTTGTGGTTTTGAAACTGTTTTTTGGAAAGTAAAAGTTAAACCCGGGAAACCTCTTTTGTTTAGTATTTATAGAAAATCAGACAGGAATATTTTATATTTCGGATTGCCAGGTAATCCCGTTTCTGCTTTCACAAGTTTCTTATTATTCATTAAACCATTTATTTCTGAATTATATAAATATGAACCGCAAAAAAGATTCAAAGCAATACTTGAACAGGAGTTGACAAAAAAAGACAAAAGAAAAACTTTTGTAAGAGGTATAGCACTCATAAATAATTCAACACTCAACACTCCTCTTTGCTCTGTTCGTAAAGCCGAAGGGGGTACTCAGTCTTCAGGAGATATGTCAAGTTTAAGCAATGCAAACTGCCTGATTATTTTCGAAGAAAATGTAAGTAAATTAAATTCCGGAGAAATTGTCGAATGTATAATGATATAACAGGGATAATTCTTGCAGGCGGCAAAAGCACGAGGATGGGGCAGGACAAATCTTTCCTGAAATTCGGCTATCACACTGTGATTGAACATGACGCAGAATTAATGAAATCCATATTTCATGATGTTATAATTATTACAAATGAGCCGGATAAATATAAAATACTTGGATTCAAATGTTATGAAGATATATTTAAAGGTATTGGTCCTTTGGGAGGAATACACAGCGGATTAACTAATTCCGAAAACGAATTGAATTTTGTAATTTCCTGCGATATTCCTTTTATTACAAAAGAAGTAATTGAATTTATTATTAGTCAACAAGAAAATTATGATGCCGTCATTACAAAGGCGGATGGATATATTCAACAATTATGTGGTTTGTATAGAAGAAAATTAATTCAACAAATATTACAATTAGTTCAAACAGACTCAGAAGTAGAAACAAGAAATAATATACAACACAAAAGAAAATGCAAGGTTTTAAGTCTAATAGAAATGGTAAATGCCAGGATTATTGATTTTGAAACAGAGTATGAAAATTATAAACCGGGTACTTTTTTCAATATAAATAAGCCTGATGATTATGATTTAGCAATAAAAATGTTGAATGATATTCAATAAATAGACATTTTTCATTTGAGTAAAATGAGATTAATAAAAGTAAAATACTGTATTATACTTATTTTATTATTTCTGAATAGTTGCGGTACTTTATTTCAGGGCTATTTTTATAATACTAAGATTTATGTACCTGATAATACACATGTCTATGACACAAGTAATTATGAAATTCCTGTATTTCGTGAACCTGTCTATAAAACCGATGATACAGCAAAATATATTGAACTGCGTACTTCTGATAACCAGTATTTAACTTTTGTATTAGATTCTCATTATAAACAGTTCGTTGCAAAGCCAAAAGTAAATTATCTTACTTTACTATCTGATGCATATATGAGTATATTTTGTTATGGTATTCCCATTCTTGTTGATTTCGCCAATGGTAATATGTTCAAATTTGACGATATAAATCTCTCAAAGGATGATTTCAACCTGGTGGTTGCTGATACTATGAACTTTGTAAAAATTAGAGATATTAGATATAAAAATAAAATAGAAAAAGACTCTGCTTTAAGTAAGGACCAAGGTTTTATTATGAAGGATTCAAGACTTTCTTTATTTATTGGATTCGGAACAAATTCTTTGGGTTGGGTTGTATTCTTAATACCATCTCACGGAGCCATAGGTTTTAAATGCAAAGTTGTTAACGGTCTTGATATTTCATTCAAAGCCGATTATAATGTTTTCGACGAGGAATACAGTGCAAAGTATTCGGGTGGGGTATTTCGTTTTACTGTCGAGCCAAGATATTATCCATTTAAGGACAATTCATGGTATTTATCAGCAGGCATGAATTATTTCAGTACACAATTTGAAAAATCATTTTTAAGACATGATATTATTGGTCCGGTCTTTTCGCATATGTACGGAGTATCTGTAGGAGCAGGATATGGTGGTAAATGGTGGTTTATTGACGGAGCATATTCTTTTGGGTTTGAAAGAATAAGGTTAGAGGGGGAGAATCCTTTTAACTTAAATTACTTCACACTTGGATTTTATTTTAATTTACCTCTTTGAAAATCAAGAAACTAAATTCTAATTATTAATTAGTAGTTAAATAATTAAATATAATTTCTATTCTTTTGGTAATTGTTTCTAAAGTTTCACTGTTTCGTCTATTCATAAAAAAAAGTAATTCTCCGTGAACAGATAATTTAAAAGCTCACATCTATTATATCGTCGAAAAAAGTATAAATACTTTCGATACTTGATTTTCTCGTTGAAATCAGTTTTGGTTTTTCTAAAAAGAAAAGTTCGAAAATTCCGGGATACATACAGAAAAACTTTATATATGAATTAGTTATTGAAATTAATTTTTTCCTGCTGTTTTTGATACCATTAGTTTGTTCAACAATATATTCTTTACATTCTAATTGGAAATCTTCTATACAGGCAAAGATAAGGTCTCTCACATCTTTGAAATAATTATATATAGTAGCATAAGAGTATCCCGACCTCTCTGCAACATTCCTTGTGCTTACAACCACAACACCTTCACCCTTAATCAGTTCTTTGGCTGCATCAATAAAGTAGCGTCTCATTCTTACATCCTGTATCTCATTTCTTGTCATAATATTTCTTATAAATTAACAATATTAATAATATTAACAATGCTAATATAACTAATATTATTAATATTTCAAAATTATTCAAAATTTTTGAAATACGGGATTAATCTCCTGTTGGTTTAATATCAACTGTTTCGACCATTAGTACGACAGCTTTTTGTAAAGCTCTCGGTTTATGCATAATTCCTTTGGGTATTGTCACTCCTTGGTTGGGATTCAATTCAATTATTCTGTCCTTGAGGTCAATGAATAATGTTCCTTCGATAACAAAGAAAAACTCATCATCGTTATCGTGCTTGTGCCAGTGAAATTCACCTTCTAGGATTCCAAGCCGAACTAAAGAGTTGTTCACTTGAGTAAGTGTTTGGTTGAACCATTTCTCTTTATTTTCATCTACTATTGAATTTACATCAATCAATTCGAGATGCTTGTATTTTAATTCGAGATTTATATTGTAAGTTGTTTGCGTTTGCATTTTATCTTCCTTCTTAATGAGAAAACCCCCGAACCCCCTTTGAGAAATGGGGCAGCTAATTATGTATTAAAGTTCAAAAATTAGTCTGATATAATTCAAAGCCAGTGCAGTAATAGATATACCAAGTATCCATTTGATTATTTTCGGTGATACATATTTTTGCAATCTTGCACCGCAGTACATACCGGCAAAACCACCGATGCCGAACAGAAAGCCAAGCAACCAATCCGGGGCAATAGAAATGCCGGGATAAAAATTGGATAATATCTGGTAGTAAAGTACACCTGCAATTGATGTGATAAACGTTCCCATTAATGCAGCACCTGCGACAGTATAAACAGGCAAACCGAAAAATGCGACAAAAATCGGTGCCATTATTGCCCCTCCACCGATACCATAAGCGCCCCCGACAATTCCGACAATGAAACTAACAATCAGAATTTTATATGATGATACATCATATGTTTCTCCATAAAAATCATAAATAAGATGATTGATGTTAAATTTCTTTACTGATACTCTGGGTAGTTTAACTTTATTTTCTTGTGATGAATTATTTTTATATTTCTTCATCAGCTCCTGGAATTTTTCTTCTGATGATAGTATTCCGTTGTTCTTTTTCTTTTTAATTACTTCGAGAAAAACCTTTACCCCTATATAGAGTAAAAGAAATCCGACAAATATTTTGAAATGAGTAGGATTAGGAAGATAATTTATTCTCAGGAAAGCACCAATGAAAACTCCCGGCAGTGTCCCGAAAATTACAATCCAGGTGAGGGGCCATACCATTCTGCCTTCTTTAATATAACGGTACACTCCACTCGGTATGGCAACAATGTTATACAATTGGTTTGTTGAACTGACAGCTGGACTCGTAAATCCAAGCACACTTACCTGGAACGGCAAAATTAAAAATGCACCGGACACTCCTCCCATCGAAGTAAAAAAAGAAATAACAAAAGCAACAAGGGGAGGGATAAAGGGACTGACAGTAATGCCTGAAATTTCAAAATACATATTGTTCACTCTTCATTATTTTCATTGTTCTGTTCATCAGATTGAAGAACTTTTGGAGGTTTATCCGGCTTAAGCATACCTAGTACATTCTCGGCATAAGGTATTATTCTGTCAGCAGATTCCAGCTTAATTATTTCTGTTTTGAGCAATTCATTTCCATTACGGTAACTGTTATAAATTTTTTTCATAGCCTGCATCTCCTCAAGCTGAGAATCAACATATAAAACATTGCTTACATATAAAACCATTAGAATGGCAGAAAATAAAATCAAGCCGAAAAGCTTCCACCTGCTTATTCTCTTCTTTTCCTTATGGTTCCCGTTCTCTGTCATAATTTCTCAGACAAAAGGAATCTTCACTACTTCTGCCGGGAAAGTTTTACCTCTTGCTTCAATCTCGATTTTACTTCCGGGTTGAGAAAATTCAGTTGAGACATATCCCATCCCGATTGGTTTATTGAGAATTGGTGATATGTTACCACTTGTTACATGACCAATTTCTTTTCCGCCGGCAAATATTTTGTAATGATGTCGTGGTATGAATTTTTCAACATCAACCATGAAACCGACAAGTTTTCTCTTTGGACCTTCTTCTTTTGTCTTAACTATTACTTCTTTGCCGTTGAAATCACCTTTATTTACTTTTGTTATCCAGCCGAGATTTGCCTCGATTGTATTAGTGGTTTCATCAATATCATTTCCATAGAGGCAATAGCCCTTTTCCAATCTTAATGTATCTCGTGCAGCTAAAGCTACGGGCTCAATACCAAACTCTGCACCTGCCCTGAAAATTTCATCCCATATTAGTTTTGCAGTTTTGAGATCACCCCTGAAATAAGTCTCAAAGCCAATTTCACCTGTATATCCTGTTCGAGACAGTATCATTTCAACTCCTGCAAGTGAACCGTTTTTAAAATTATAATATTCAATTTCAGATAAATTCACATTTGTGAGTTTTTGCAAAGTCTCGATTGATTTTGGTCCCTGTATGGCAAGAAGATTTACTTCATCAGTAACATTTTTCAAATCAACATCAAATCCTTCAGTATTTTTTTGGCACCAGGCAAAATCTTTGTCAATATTAGCTCCATTGACAACAAGCATGAACCAGTCACCCATGCAATAGACGAGAAGATCGTCAACAATCCCTCCATCGGGCAGACTGAATGCCGAATACTGAATCTTACCGGGAATTAGTTTGGACGCATCATTTACAGTAATTTTCTGAACGAATGAGAGTGCATCTTTTCCTTTTATCTCAAACTCACCCATATGTGATACATCAAAAACACCTACTTTCTGCCGAACAACATTATGTTCGTGTATAATGCCCTTCGGATATTGAATCGGCATTTCATAACCGGCAAATTCCACCATCTTGGCGCCAAGCTCTTTATGAATCGCATTAAAAATTGTGTACTTCATCTTTTTCCCTAAAATTTGTCAAAATAAACTTTATAACTTCTAAAAATTCTTTCATTTTTTCAAATATATAGTAATATTTTTGAGAGAATTGTATTTTGGTTTTCAATTTAATTAATCTTTATGATATTAAAATCAATAAATAAAATTTATATATCAACTCTGATTTCAATGAGTTTACTGTTAATTCAATCAATTCCGATACAATGCGAATCACCATACAAGCTGGATTGGACAAAAGATGGAATAATCATTGGTTCATGTATTGGATTAGGTGCTGTTTCATTTATTCTTGACCACAATGTCAAACCACTTACAATCGATGAATTCAATAATCTCAACAAAAACGATATTAATGGTTTTGACAGATTTGCCACAGAAAAATATTCAGATAATATTTCGAAATTGAGTGATTATGCATTGGGAACTGCAATTGCTTCACCTTTAATACTTGTATTATCCGACAAAATTATAGAAGATTGGTTTTCTATCGGGATTATGTATGGTGAAAACCTGATGTTCTCCGGCTTTTTGTCATATCTTGCCAAAGGAACAACACAAAGAGTAAGACCTTATGCTTACAATTCCGAAATTCCAACTGTATGGAAATTAAATTCAGATGTAAAAAAATCCTTCTTCTCTGGACATACAAGTATTGCATTTTCATCCGCTGTGTTTTTATCAGTTGTTTACAGTGATTATTTCCCTGATTCAGATTACAAACTCTATGTATGGGGTGGCTCACTATTACTTGCTTCAGGAATAGGAATAATGCGAATTGAATCAGGTAATCATTTTCCGACTGATGTAATTGTTGGAGCAATAGTCGGAAGTGCATCAGGATATTTAATACCTTATTTGCACAGAACCGGAAATAAAGATGATGGAATGAATTTTCAAATCGAATTTGACAGGGTAGTGTTTAGTTATAAGTTTTAATTTGAATATTTCTTGCTCTCGAGATAAAGAGTTTCTGGAGCAATATCCTGTTCGTGGGGCCAAGTAACAGTACCATTATCGATTTTCAATCTTGAGAAATAATTCCAATCTCTCAGCTCATTAAAATAATCACTTTTGCAGTATTTTGAAATATCAATAACTCTTATTTCTCCATTATGATAATGAAGCTCAATTGATAATGGTTTTAATGGTATTGCTTTATTTAGTTTAGGTGTCATATTTTATTATTTTAATGGTTCAATTTTAAATAATTTTTCTCCAGAAACAGCAAGTGTCCAGTCAGCAGTTAATTCATCCCTGTGAATTTCCAGCCATGCATGAACAAGTTTCAATTTATTTCTCGGAAACTTTCCTTCTAAAATCTTGCCGTCTTTAATTGTAATTATTGCTTTTTTTTCTCCATATTCTATATGTATATGAGGTAATTTATGTCTAATATTATCATAGAAATACATATAAACAATTATTAAACATTGATATTACTGGCATCTCCAAACCTATATTGTATAAAAATCCAGACAAATTTATTAATATTGAGCATTTTTACAAAATTTCATTTTTCCGCGAAACACTACCTCACCTCTAAATACTCTCTCATCTTCTCAAATTTCTTTGGTCCGATTCCTTTTATTTTCATTATGTCACTTGGTTTATTAAATCTCGTTGATTGCCTGTATTCGAGTATTGCTATTGCTGTTTTCTCTCCGATACCCGGGAGTTTCATCAATTCAACTTTTGATGCTGTGTTCAGATTGACTTTTCCTGTTGGCATTTCCTTTTTCTTTTGTGAGGAAAAGAAATCTTTTTTTACAACAGTGTCTGCTGTAGCTAATTCTGAAAATGAACTGTCTTCGACATCGCTTCCGATGTAAGTTGTACGCTGAACTTCAGCAAGGCTGTCAAGTGAATGATAAACTATATCGGCAATTTCGTCTTGTAGTTTGTCATGTACTTTATTATCATATAAATTCTGAATAATCACACCGCCAAGCAAGCCAGTCACTATAAAGAAGACGACAACCAGTTCGCTTTTAGTAACACCGAATGTGCTTTGCAGTTTGGATATTATGGAATTTAAATTCATTTAAATTAATACATAGATCAATTATATTTTCAACCAAAAAACAAATTTAATGAAAATTATCATTACTGCATATTTATCACTTTCCCATCTTTATCGGCAGTATCACATTCGTTATTCCCAGCACCTGCAATTTTCTCTGTATTGCAAAAGCAGTTTCATTGTGTAATAACCTGTGATAGAATTTCTCTGCCCTAAATGCAAGCTTTCCTGAAAATACTGTGGATTTAGGGTATTCCCTGGAAATTACATCAATTATCTCAGGCGCTTTTTCGACAACATCAGTCGCTGTTTCCAATCTGTATTCGGCATGAAATTCCATGCTTTCAGCCAGCTCGACATATTTTCTCAAAGAATTTTCAGTTACTTGCTTTAAGTGCTCTATTGATTCCTCTCCTTTGAACATCCCCTGGTCGATTACTGCTACAGAAACAAATACAAAATTCTTATATAAATTCGGGAATGAGCGAATAATTGATAAGAATGTGTGAATACCAAAACCATTATACCCGCCGACAAGCTGAATTGCTGTCATTTCCTTTTTATCCATCTTGTATTGTTGTGGTTTGTATTCCGGTTTTATATCAGCTATATCGTCTTCTAATCTTTTAATATCTTCTTTGACCTTTTTATAATGTCTCCTGATTAAATAGCAGAGTCCAATTAATACAGAAGTAATTAATAGCGTTAACCAGCCGCCCTCCATGAACTTTTCAAAAACTGTAATTGAAAGAATGGTAACACAAAGAATCAATCCTGTAAGATGAATGCTAATCTGACGCTTCCATTTCTTGTCTGTCTTTCTCCTTTTGAAATAGAAACTGGACATACCAAATTCTGAAATTGAAAAAGTAAGAAAAACATTGATTGAATACATAATGACAAGTGCCTGGATAGAACCTTGAGTATATAGTAAAAGTAATAATGATGCTATACCTATCATCACAATTCCGTTACGCATAGTAAGGCGGTCCGAATAAGCGGCAAATCTTCTTGGAAGCCAGGAATCAACAGCCATATTTGCCATAACACGCGGAGCATCAATGAAACCCGCCTGTGCCGCAACAAAAAGTAATGCCCCTTCGGAAAATATAGTGATAAATGCAAGTATTGAGCCGATTTTCCAGTTGCCATAAAGAGTATCAGCCAGAACTGAATTTAATGTTTTTCCGCTAGTAACTTTCACTTCAACCAATAAATAACAAAGAAGAAGTCCGCTTGCAGCTAATGCAAGCGATGATGCCATATAAAACATTGTCCTTTTACCGGTTCTTACTTTCGGGTCACGCATTATCTGCAGACCGTTTGAGACAGCTTCAATACCCGTATACGTTCCTCCTCCTAAAGAGTATGCACGAATGAAAATCAGGAAAATTCCAAGGAACCCGATTGTTCCAATATCATTGGTGAAATTTGAATGAACATTAGCCATCACCGGTTTTAATTCCCAAAAGTGGCTTGTTATTCCGTATCCTAACATAAAAACATGTGTTAAAACAAAAATTATAAATATTGGAGCTAATATTGATATTGATTCTTTGACACCTCTAATGTTCAGAATAGTAAGAATAATAATTAAAATTGCAGCAAATATTATTTTATATTTTTGGTATTCAATCGGTAGGTAGCTGAAAATTGCATCTGAGCAGGAAGCTATTGATACTGTAATTGTCAATATGTAATCAATGACTAATGCACTTCCCGAAACAACTCCTGCTCTTTCGCCGAGCATATGAGTCGCTACTATATACCCACCGCCTCCATGTGGGAAATGTTCAATTATTTTTGAATAAGCGTATGAAATTATAATGATAGTAAATGCTGTCGCTAATGCCAGGAATATTGCGAGGTAAAAATGAGTTCCAATTGTTCTGAATGCTTCTTCAGGACCATACGCTGATGACGATAATCCGTCTGCACCCAGTCCAATCCATGCAAAGAACGGAATAAGTGCCAATTTATGGAAAATACCGGGGTCATTCAAATCTCTTGGTTTGCCAAAAAGTTTTCTGACAATTTTTTTGGTTAACGAGTCTTCCTCTTTTGTAATGAAGTTGTTCATATTTATTTCTTAGCTCTAATTGTCAAATTTAATTATATATTCACTTATTAATAAAGCAATAAAATCTTATTATAATAATTATTGGATTACCTTGTTATAATTTATCTCGAGTAACTCAACTGACTTCAAAATTATTTCAAGTTCATCATCCGAGTTAATATCTGAATGTATGTTTAATTTTTTCAGCAATTCATTTATTTTAGAAACTAAAAAGGATAGAGAATTTGAAATATAAAAAGGGAAATACCAAAAATAACCGAAAGCTAAAATTATAAAACACACTGAAATTATGACCATGTTTCTCTGATACTCATCGGCAATTTTCGCTGCCGCATCGTTCTTTCTTATAATCGCTTTCCAATTTACATAATAGATATTATTTATCGATTTCTTTAAATCATCATATTTTATAAGAAAATTTTCTAATTCTTTATCGTTTAATATTCTTGTAAATGAAATATTAGATATTACATCAGCAAGAATATTGTAATTTCTTTTTAAACTGTCGACAAATTCTTTTTCTTTAAATTCAGTAATATTATTTTCTTCGGCAGTGAGATTTTTTTCTAACTTTGATTGGTAAATGCTTATATTTTTCTTCACTTCATTTTTATCGTAATTAGAATTGACCATCTGAAAATTGCTCAGAATTAAAATGTGATTTATATCATCGAGAGCATCAAGCATGTTTTTTGTATATGCAATAGATTTATTGTTGTCCTTAAGAATATTTTTAGAAACGTCATCTAATTTTTCGATATAGTATGAACAAAAGAAAGTCAGAGAGAAAATAATTACAAACAAAAAACCTATACCCAAAATTATTTTCTTATGCATTTTCATTTTACACCTTTAGTTTATTAATAGTACTAAAAATATTTCATCTGAATTTATTTATGTAACAAATATTTTCGAATTATATAATTCAATAATAAATTTAAAATCTAACAATCAAAGAACCGATAATCCTGTTCTCACTTGTAACAAGGTCTGCTTTGAAGCCAGTCGGGTCGCCGATTGGAGGATTCCAACCGTTAGGTGAAGTCAATCCACCAGGTCCGGCAAAATATGGGACACTTGCTTGTCGGTGAACAAATTCCAATCCCCAGGTTACATGTTCATTTGGCATGTATTGAATACCCATGGAAAAATCCCATGCGTCGAATTGGTCTCCCGGATTTTGAGTTAAAACTCCGGTTCCTGTCGGAAGCAATGCTAAATATCTTCCGGGATTATGAAGCTGTCCACCACCAAATGTCCATGCGAAATGTTCATCTGCTCCAAGCCAGATTCTATGATAAAACATCCAGCTTAAAAAGTTCTGTTCCGGAGTTATTGAATCTCCACCAAATGGAACGACACCACCACCATTTTCAAATCCAATATCACCTGTCAAAGAGAATGCTGCTTTCGGTATAAAACTTCCCGGTTTATTTCTATATCGAATTAACAAACTGTTATCACTATGAAATCTTAATCGTCCGGGTGTATTTGGAGTGTCCCATCCTGTATAAGCACTTGCTAATATCGAAATCCATTCTTCAGGACGA
>JACRLY010000007.1:0-15572 GCA_016219595.1 Ignavibacteriota bacterium
ATTACAAACAGGTTCGGAGAAATAGACAAACACAAAGCTAAAGACATTGGATTTGAAATACTCGATGGCGGAGCATGGATTGAACAGGAAGTTGATATACTTGTACCTGCTGCACTCGAAAACCAGGTCAATGCTGAAACAGCTCCAAAAATCAAGAAAAGCGTAAAAGTCATAGTCGACGGAGCAAACGGACCAACAACACCTGACGCAGACAAGATTATCAAAGAAAAAAATATCTGGTTAATCCCTGATTTCCTTGCCAATGCAGGCGGCGTTACATGTTCATATTTCGAACAGGTGCAGTGCAACATGAATTACTTCTGGACAAAAGAAGAAGTACTCAAAAGACTCGATGAAAAAATGACAGTGGCATACCATGCAGTGTCTGACCTTGCAATGTCAAGAAAAATATATATGCGTGAAGCTGCCTATATGATTTCAATATCGAGAGTGGCAGAAGCATGCAAAATGCGAGGCTGGGTCTAATTAATTAGCAATTAATAATTCATAATTGATAATTAGAACCAAGAAATAAATTATAATCCTTGTCTTAAAATTTTTGAGACAGGGATTTTTTTTTATATTTTTTTATTTATGAAAGCTTCCTGAATTTACAAGGTGTAACAAATATTGTTACCACTTTTTTTATTCTTCTTTTGTAACTATCATCCTAATAAAACGTATTGCATGCTATTGAGTCAAAGAATATTAGAAAATGAATCAAGTAAAGAAAGTTAGTAAATGAAAGCAATTGTTTGTAAAAGCTATGGACCACCTGAGGTTCTTGAATTTCAGGAAATCGAGAAACCAACCCCTAAAGACAATGAAGTACTCGTAAAAATAAAATCTACGACAGTACATATAGGAGATACTAAGGTTCGCCGTTTTGAGCCGGGTTTAGGACCTATAAAAGATTTCTTTTTTAAACCCATTATGCGAATAATTTTAGGTTTCAATGGACCAAGAAAAAAAATATTGGGAATGGAGCTGGCAGGAGATATTGAAGCTGTAGGAAAAGATGTTACTAAATTTAAAATTGGAGAACCGGTTTTTGCGTCCACTGAATTCAGATTTGGCACTTATGCCCAGTATTGCTGTGTACCCGAAGACGGGATTCTTGCAATAAAACCAACTAATATGTCTTATGAGGAAGCCGCTCCTGTTTCCAATGGCGGAATAACAGCACTGGTTCATCTAAGAAAAGCAAATATTCAGAAGGGTCAAAAGGTGTTAATTTAAGTTATAGATTATATACAGGAAGATTTTACAAAAAACAGTGAAACTTACGATATTATATACGATGCAGTTGCTAAGATTCCATCATCAAAACGAAAAAAATCCCTGACATATTCAGGGATATATAAGAGTGCTCATGATGCGTCGGGTAATATTAAGTTAAAGGTTGATGACCTGTACTTTCTCAAAGAACTCTGCGAGGCAGAAAAGCTAAAATCGGTTATTGATAGAGTCTATTCGATGGAAGAAATTGTAGAGGCACATAGATATGTTGACAAAGGTCATAAGAAAGGAAATGTTGTAATAACTGTAGCACATGATAATTAAAGAATGAATAATTCGAAACAAAAGCTTTCATCAATAAGAACAATTCATACATTTCTTACAAGTGACAAAGCATGTTCCGGAACTCTGTGCTACGTTATTAATAAAGCATTTGGTTATCAATTGAAAGATGAAGAACGGGCAGCTATGCCTTTTGCTGGTGGAATAATGCAGCATGGCTACCAGTGCGGTATGATATGGGGTGCTGCACTTGCGGCAGGGGCTCAGTCGTATCGGTTATTCGCTTCTGGCACTCAAGCAGAAACAAATGCTATTATTGCTTCACAGAGACTTGTTGAATCATTCCGTGCCTCTAACAATCATATAGATTGTTTCGAATTAACTGACATTAACAAATCATCATCAACAATGAAGATGATTACATATTTTCTATTAAAAGGTGGCACTATAGAATGTTGCCGAATGGCATCAAGATATGCTCCAATAGCTTTCACTGAAATAAACAATGCTCTATCCAATGGACAGAATGATTTCCCTCAAACCCCGGTAAGCTGTTCGGCTATGCTGGCACAAAAGATGGGTTTATCTGAAATGCATACGGTGATGGTTGCAGGTTTTGCGGGGGGTATAGGTTTAAGCGGAGGTGCCTGCGGTGCTTTGGGAGCAGCAATTTGGATTATTGGATTGAACAGCTTCAAAGAAGGTGCTGATAAAATTAATTTCAAAAATCCTAAAGCACTTGATACCATTGATAGATTTTTAAAATGCACCGGCTATGAATTTGAATGTTCCAAAATCGTAAGACGGAAGTTTAATAATGTCAGCGAACATGCAAGTTATTTGTGTGGTGGGGGATGCTCTGAAATAATTGAAGCATTAGCTAATAATTGATGTCTAAAAAAAATTCTAATAATTTCTTTTTTTAACTAATAACATGATATATTTAGATGACAAATAATAAGAAACTCAAAAACAAAGTGAAAGAGTTTAGTTATGAATAAACCGGAAAAGTTTTGGAACAGAATAGCAAAAAACTTTGATAAGTACGAAAGAAAAGCCCAACCGACATACAGGAATATTATTGAAAAGACCAGAAACTATCTAACTGACAGCGATAAAGTTTTAGACTTTGGTTGTGGAACCGGGCTAATATCCATAGAAATAGCGGGTAATGTTCAAATGGTACATGGTGTTGATATATCATCTAAAATGATAGAGATTTCAAATATGAAAGCCATTGAACGTAAAATTCACAATATTGAAAATGTCTGTTCAACTATATTTGATGAAAGATATAAAAGTAGTTCTTTCGATGTAATCTTTGCTTTTTATATTCTGCATTTATTAGAAGAACCGCAAAAGGTTTTAAAAAGAATATATGAACTATTAAAACCGGATGGAATGATAATTACTGCTATACCGTGTTTACGAGAAAAACCGATTTTTTACAAAATATTATCAATTGGTGGAAAAATTGGAATAATACCTAAGATAAAACCATTTAAAATTTCCGAATTAGAAAACATTTTCAAAACCGGGAATTTTAAAATTATAGAAACTGAATGTCTGCATCAAAATTTAAAACAATATTTCATTGCAGCAAAGAAGCAGTAAATATTATATTTATGAATTATTGACAATAAAAAAAGAGGCTGTCATTTTGAGACAGCCTCACATAATTAAAATTAGTTATAAAAACATTCTCTGTTAAATAAATTATATTTTCTTAAACATATCTTCTACTTCCTGTTTGTCAACATCCATTATGTACTGAATGCCGCTGATTTCGGAAGCTTGTTTTGTAAGGCATGCAATATCATTTCTTGTTATATACTCTAGTGAGAATTTTCTTGCACCAGTCATCAATTGGCGTAATCCCTGGGCTAATCTCTCATAATAAGTATATAATCCTAGAGCTCCCGTTGGTAATTTTTCAAATTCGGCATCGCCAAGCTCTTTTCTCAGGTGTGCCGCTGTAACAAATACTTCATCTCTTGTTGTACCGAATCTTTCCACATAAACAGGAACCTGCCCGTCATCAATTGACCTTCCTATTGTTTTTCCAACCATAGCCGCAGCTATCGGAGAGCGAGCCATACCAATCATTTTCACAAAAGGTGCACCGAGTGCCAAACCTTTGAATATTATATCTTCGAAAGTAAAGCCACCTGCAAGAACAAGAGGGGGAACATATTTCTTAGCATCATGCAATCTTTTTGCATATTGATAAAGTAATGAGTGAAGTTCTACAGGAGGAACTCCCCATTCATTCATCATTCTCCATGGGCTCATTCCTGTGCCGCCTCCTGCACCGTCCACGGAATACATATTTTGCACCGGCTTTTCTAAGTTCTTCAACTCTTGCGGCAAATCCTTCTTCCGATACCATTCCTACACGTGAATGTCTCTCAAATTCTTTGAAAGCCCCTCTTTCGAATGCTTTAATGACATTAGGGTCAGTGGGATTTGGAAGAACAATATAACCTCTTTTATGTAGTTCCTGTGCTTTCTTCAGGTCATTTATTTTCACTTCGCCGCCTATGTTTTTAGCTCCCTGTCCCCATTTTAGTTCTACTATTTCTACACCTAATTTGTTGATCGCATACTCCTGAACCCCTAATCTAGTGTCTTCAACATTAGCTTGAACAATGATTGCACCATAGCCATCACGTTGATTATCTTTGTATAATTTCACTCTTCTTTTCAAATCAACAGTATCTGATATTTTTCCATTTGTTATTGTTGCTTCCATATCCATACCGCCGACATTTTCACCTATAGTAAGTCCTGTACCGGATAGGGCAGAACCAATAGCTAATCCTTCCCAATTATTTTTTGCAACATTAGTAGAGCCAATACCCGGGATTATCCATGGATAACGGAATTTTATTTTCTTATCATGACCGATTTTTACTTCCAGGTTAACAGACGGGAAAAGTGCTTTGTCACTGTCTGCTTCTATACCGTGTGCACCAACAGCAGTTCCCATAATGTTGAAATCAGAATAATCAACCGGGTATTTTTTCTCAGATGCGGTAGTAATCACACCGAAAGGCTGAGGATAAATCACCTCATGACCGCGATAAGCCGATTTGCCTATTTCACACATTCCTATACATCCGTCAACACATGTTACACACATTCCCGAAGCCGGGGTAATTGAATCTTCAGTTCTGTTTTTTGTTAAAGTAGCTGCCGATGAATTCACTCTCGAATACATTATCATTTTAACACCTCAAATTTGTTTTTAATAATTTAATTTAATTTTTATTTTCATATTAATTATAAATTAGAATAATGAGTCCCGGAAATTTCACATGCAACACATGGGTCCATGTAACACATCATTTCCTTGAATTTATCTTTCTCGACACAGGGTAGTGACAGGTTTACGCAGCCATTGCAAATTGCTTGTTCCTTGTCAGTATATGTACATCTCAGCTGGCAGGCAGGGCAGACATAGATACATCCACCGCAGAGCCTGCATTCTTCGGATTTGATGTTGAATGGAGTGCCGATTGTTCTCGTCTCTCCTCTGCCGTGATAACCAAGTGCATTCCCGGTCATTTGTTCATGGCACATCCTGACACATCTTCCACACATAATACATGTTTCCCATTCCTGCTTGAATCTTTGTTGCCTGACGTCATATGTTGAAGCGAGATCTTGTATAGTCTTCGATTGAGGACAAGATGCCAGTAATAATTCGATTACCATTTTTCTTGCTTTTACAACTCTTGCAGTTGAAGTCCTGATTTTCATTCCTTCTTCGCAAGGGTATGTACAGCTCGAAACGAGCTTTGCCCTCGAACCTTCTCCTATTTCTACGACACACAGACGGCAAGCTCCATAAGGAGTCAATCCTGCCATGTGGCAAAGTGTCGGAATCGGGAATCCAAGAAATTGTGCTGCTTCCAGTATTGTTGTACCTTTCTCAACAGACAACACCGCTCCGTTTATTGTTATATTTATCATACCAACACCTCTCCTTCCGGAACACTATTACTTTTCATAATATCTCCCATAAATTCCTCTTGTTCTCTTTTGATTTTTTCAGCATAAGTGAAATCAAGGTCACATCTCATACATCGGGAAGCCTCATATATTGCAGATTCTTCGGTAAGAGTTATTTCTACTTCCTCCAATGTGGATTTCCTTTTTTCAACAGATATTGTAGGAAGTTTAATTCTTTTCATTTCCTCCACATTCTCTACTTCTTCCACTTCCCGGGGTGGAACATAAATTGTCGGCATCTTCCTTTCTAATGGCTTTCCAAGTTCCTCACCGTTTAAATACCTGTCAATCATAATCGCTGCTTTTTTACCTGCTGCTATTGCTTCAACAACGGTATTTGGACCTGTTACAACATCACCACCTGCAAAAACACCGGGACGATTTGTCTCAAGCGTATCTTCATTCACAATCAATGTTCCCCATTTATTTACTTCTATTCCCATATAAGATATATATCCTACATCGGGAGTGTCACCAATAGTTACAATAAGATTATCAAGCGGGACTGTATATTCACTTCCTTTAATTGCCTCTGGATTTCTTCTGCCGCTTGCATCAACGTCCCCAAGTTTGTTCTTAATAAATTCTACACCTGTCAGTTTTCCTTTGTCCGATTTAATTTTTACTGGCGAAACTAATGTATGCAATTCGATACCTTCTTCTAAAGCTGCATCAATTTCATGCTGAAGAGCAGGCATCTCATTTCTTGTTCTTCTATAAAAAATTGTTACTTTTTCAACAATTTTTTGTCTTAGTGCAACTCTAGCTGCATCTATTGCTGAATCACCTCCACCGATTACTCCAACTCTGCCATGAGCAAGTTTTTGACCTTCTATGTTGAAAGCTTTTAAAAACTCGATAGCCGGGAATACACCTTCCAAATCTTCACCTTCTATATTTAATAACTTACTCTTGTGTGCTCCCATACCGAGGAAAATAGCTTTATATCCATTATTCAATAAATTGTCTATTGTTATATCTCTTCCTAAAGCTGTATTACATTTTAATGAAATATTTTCATCGAGCAATTCTTTTATTTCCTCCTTCAGAATTTTTCTCGGCAATCTGTATTCAGGAATTCCGCTTATTAACATACCTCCAGGTTCAGCATCTTTTTCGAATACTGTTACTTTATATCCCATCAAAGACAGCTTATGAGCTGCAGTCAATCCTGCTGGTCCTGCTCCTATAACTGCGACTTTATTGTCATCTGCATTTGATTTTATTTTTCTTACAGGCTTGTAAATTGAAGGTTCAATCATATCGGTAATAAATCTCTTCAATGCCCTTATTGCAACAGGTTCTCCAGTCATTGCACCGGCACGGCACATCTTTTCGCAGGGATGACTGCATACTCTTGCACATACAGAGGGAAATGGATTTGCATCCCTCAATGCGATATATGCTTCCTCGTATTCACCTCTTGCAATATGTGCAATATAACGCCATGCTTCAGTGCCAATCGGACACGTTGCCTGGCAAGGTGCACCGACAATATCTTTACATACACCTGCTTTGCAATGTTTATTTTTTATATGGTCAATAAATTCATCTCTGAAATATCTCAATGTAGAAAGTACAGGATTAGCGGCAGTTTGACCTAATCCACACATTGTCGTGTCTTTGACTACCAAAGCAAGTTCCTCCAGTAAATCAAGTTGGTCCAATGTTGCCCTGCCTTTTGTAATGTCATCCAGGATTTCATACATTCTCTGTGTTCCTTTGCGGCAAGTGAAACATTTTCCGCATGATTCACATTTTAAAAATTTCATAAAATATTTTGCAACATCGACCATGCAGGTTCTTTCATCCATTACAATCATTCCACCTGAACCCATTATCGAACCTGCTTCGGCAAGTTTTTCAAAATCTATTGGTAAGTCAAATAAACTGACAGGGATACATCCTCCTGAAGGTCCGCCTGATTGTATTGCTTTAATTTTATAGTCTTCAGGAGCTCCACCTCCAATATCATAGACAAGTTCCTTAATGGTAGTGCCCATTGGAATTTCAACAAGACCTGTGTTTTTGATTTTACCTACAAGACTGAAAATTTTAGTACCCGTACTTGATTTTGTACCAATTTTAGCATATTCAGCACCGCCTATATCGATAATAATTGGAATATTAGCCCATGTCTCAACATTATTAATAGCAGTTGGTAATCCGTAAACACCTTTTTCAACAGGGTAGGGTGGTCTTTGCTTAGGTTCACCCATCTTTCCCTCAATGGATTTTATCAAAGCAGTTTCCTCACCGCAAACGAATGCACCTGCACCCCTGACTATTTTAATATCAAAACTGAATTTTGTTCCTAATATGTTATCACCAAGCAATCCTATATCTTTTGATTGCCTCAAAGCAATCATCAAATGTTTAATAGCAAGTGGATACTCATTTCTAACATAAACAACACCATTAGTTGCACCTGTTGCAAAAGCACCGATTAGCATTCCTTCAATAATACTGTGCGGATTTCCTTCGAGGACGCTTCTGTCCATATAAGCTCCAGGGTCTCCTTCATCAGCATTGCAAACCAAATATTTTCCTTTTTCATTAGATTGTTTCGACAGATACTCCCACTTTAATCCAGTAGGAAATCCCGCTCCTCCTCTACCTCTTATACCTGAAATTTTTACTTGTTCTAATACCTGTTGGGGAGTCATTAAGCTAAGTACTTTTTCAAGAGATTTATAGCCGAAGTTCGTGAAATAATCTACAATTCTTATTGGGTCAATATTTTGGTTCTTAGCCAATATTGTTCGTTGTTGTTTGTTGAAAAATGGAATATCATGTTGCTTGTAATAAATTTCACCGGATTTCGGGTCCCTATATAGTAACTCTTCAACAAGTTCCCCTTTAATAGATGCATTTATTATTTTCGGAATTGCATCAACTGTTACTTTATGATAAAAAGCATCACCCGGTTTAGTGAGAATAAATGGTCCCATTTCGCAGAAACCATGGCAACCTGTAATTTTTAAATTAATCTTATTTTGAAGAGAGTTTTCTATTATATATTTTTTCATTCCACGGATAATTTCCTGGGTTCCGCTTGCCTGGCAAGCTGTCCCTGAACATATTACAAGTTGCGGTTTATCATCGTTTTTAATTTTTTCAAACAATGACCAATAAAGTTTTTTCAGGTCATCAATTGAATTCAGCTTTTTAAGTTCTTCTATCGAAGATATATCACTCATTATTTTTCTCCCGTTATTTTCACATTATGGATAAAATCAATTAGAACAGATCCAATAAATGACCTTTGCAACCACGTCTTGGACATACCTGTACAATTCCTCCTCCTTTTAACATCAAGGGAATCATATACTCCCCACATTCAGGACAAATTGTAGGACTTTTCATTTCTGCATTGCAGTGAGGACAAAAGAAATTAGCAATTGCCTCTTCAGGTATTTCATATTCAGAAACAATGTTATAACTACCATACATTCCTGATAACCGCAAAGAACCATGTTTATCTTTAAAAGCAATTGTTAGCCTTATTGAAGGAAAATCATCGATGATAACTTCATTGTCCATCAATGTGTGGTTACATTTCGTACAACTGACTTCCACTGGAAATATTCTTTTATCACCTTCAACTTTAATTGAATCCAAACCTTTTTTTGCTTCGTCGAGTATTTGTTTTACAATTGTTGTTTTTACTTTTGAGAAGTAATGACCATCAACAACTGTAACCGGTCCTAAGGCACATGCACCTAGACAATTTACTGTTTCAAAAGTAAATTCCTTATCAATGGTAGTATCTCCGGGTTTAATCTTCAGTTTTTTCTCAAATTCATCTGCAATAGTTTGACCTCCTCTGACATGGCAAGCTGTACCTAAACAACAGTTTATGAGGTGTTTGCCTTTCGGCTTCAATGAGAAAAACCTGTAAAATGTAGCAACTCCATAGATATCTACAAGAGATTTGCCGGTTTGCTCTGCAACCGTTTTTAAAGCTGACTCAGGGAGATAACTATACTTGGATTGAATATCCTCCAGAATGGAGATTATTCCGTCACCATCACTCTTGTGTTTTTCAACAATTCTTAAAACAGTAGTATCACACATATATAACCAAAGTTATTGAATAATAACATTTATTAATTAATATTTATTAAATTTTCGTTATTATTTAATTATTTAGTTCTGTTCTTTAACTTGTAGCTTAAACAGAAAATATACTAATTATTTTCATTGATTTTGATTTTTACTTTTTTTTAACAAAAAATGTAAAAATGAATTTGACTTCTAAAAGTGAAGTCGTATTTAGAAAGCTACAGGCAAAATTTTTCTATTCTC
Organism: Ignavibacteriota bacterium; assembly: GCA_016219595.1. GTDB lineage: Bacteria > Bacteroidota > Ignavibacteria > Kapaibacteriales > UBA2268 > XYC2-FULL-35-21. Next base: position 9,844 of record JACRLY010000007.1, read on the forward strand.
GCTTAAGAACAGAACAGAACAATTCGCATGTGTATTTTGAAATGTTTTTTCGAAAGGATATTGAAATGTTAATCGTACAAACAATCTCATCGCTTCTTTCGCAGCAGCTTTTCCTGCTTTAATTATTTTTTTTAAATCAACAACCATCAAACCGTATCTTCTCACATATTACTATACTCTATATTGACTAATTACCTATTATCTTACTATTCTTCGCAGTCAATATATAAAATAATCCCGTTTACTAAAGCAAACTATAAAAATTTCCTTAACTTCCAAACAAAATTATTTTAATATATAGACTTTTTTTTGAGGTTTCAGGAAAAGTATCTTATATATTAATAGTTAATTCAAACTTAATATTACAATTTACTAAGCCTAAATTATCATCTAATTTTTATTTACTTTTTCCTGATTATTTTGTATGTTTGATTATTATAAATTATCGTAAACAATTAAAAAAAAAATATATGGCTATATTAGAAGAATTGATTGAAACACAAGAGTTTGCGACATTACCTCCTGTTGCAACAAAAATATTGAAATTACTTGAAAACGATAATATTGATTTCCGTGATATAGCAAGGATTGTAGAAGCTGATGCTTCATTAACATTGAAATTATTAAAAGTGGCAAATTCTCCGATTTATGCTACAAGAACAGAAGTTTCTTCGGTTCAACAAGCTATCGTTACATTGGGTTTAAACAGATTAACAAATATAGTTCTTGGTATTTCGATTTTTTCAAGGTTTTTATTCAGTTCCCAGAAACAAGCAGCAGATATTATCCAGAAATTTTGGTGGCATTCGTCCTGTACAGGTATGGTTGCAAAATCATTGACTATCAAATTAAACAGATTTTTTAAGGAAAATGAATTTATCGGCGGATTGCTACATGATATCGGCAAACTTGCAATGATTCAATATAATTCCCAGATGTACAGGAGAGTAATCGAACTGGTAGAAACAAAAAATAAAATGGATGTCGAAGCTGAGCTTGAAGTATTTGGATTAGACCATATTGAAATCGGTAAGAAGATAGCCGAACACTGGAAACTTCCACATGAACTTGTATCCATCATTTCCGGGCATAATAATCCTTTTTGATTTCTCAGAATCACTACTAATTTTAAAAAATTCTATAAATGCTTTAAAATAGTTTCGGCAATTAATTCTGTTGAACCTATTCGATTATTGATATATTGGAAAGCCATAGTGCCAAGTTCAGCTCTTGTTTCTGCCGAATCTCTTATTCTGATAATCCAATTGTAAAAATCTTCAGATTGTTGAATGATGGTTAATGCACCATTATTCCGAAGTGAAACCGCATCAGGGGAATTTTGATATTTCGGTCCTGCAGCAATTGGAATTCCATACCCGGCAGGTTCTGTCACACTATGCACACCAACACCCAAACCACCGCCTATATAAGCTGCATCAGCCAATGAATAAAGCCTGAGAAGATAACCTATTGAATCGACAATTATATGATTCCATCCGAGGAAATTATTTATTTCATTTTCCTCGCGTTCAAATGATAGAAAATTCTGAATTTCACTTAATAAGAATGAATTAGGTAATAATTTTTTTACTTTTTCTATATGTTTTTCGGTTGGTTCGTGTGGAACTAAAATTAACCTGATATCTCCATGATTTTCTTTTTCAAACTTTACAATTGAATTTATTATTATTTCTTCGTCGGGTTCCCATGTGCTTCCGGCAACCAGAATCAGTTTGTTGTCTTTGAACAATTCTTTTGGTAGAATCGGGTTTAATTTTGATTCGTTAACTTTATTAATTATGCGGTCAAATCTTGTATCTGATGCTGTTATGATTTTAGTTCTGACTTTTAATTTTCTGAATTGTTTAGTCTCATTTTCAGATACTGTATAGATTGTGTCAAATAAATTATAATTGGATTTTAATAATGACTTTGTTACCGGATATTTCATAAGAAATGTATTTTGAGGGGCAGTAGCACAAATTAAATACGAAGAAATATTTTTCTGCTTTAGAATCCATAAATGATTCCTCCATATTTCATACCTCACAAATACAGCGAAATCGGGTTTAATTAATTCAATTAATTTCTTTGCTCTTTGCATGGAATCAAAAGGCATGTATAATATTGAATCAGCAAAGTTATATTTTTTTTGATTGTTGTACCCTGATGGAGAATAAAATGTAACTATAACTTTAATTTTAGGCTCATTTATTTTTAAGAATTCAATCACAGGTTTTGCCTGTTCAAATTCACCCATGGAAGAAGCATGGAACCAGATAATTCTAGAATCCTTACTGTGAATTATTTTATCGAGTTGAGATAACAGACCTTTCCAATTTTTTTCTCTGTCCCTGACCTTATGATTAATCAAGCTCATCACCTGCATTATCAACCATAAAACAGGAATTATTATTATATTATAGATAGATGTCCAAAACACTTAATAAACCACCATATTATTGAAATTCAAATTTATAAATATATGAATAAAAATAATTATAAATTAAATTCGGACATTTTTGTCCTTTTTTGTATTTTTGTATAGTTTTAAATTATATTTATAGAAAATTGTATGTTTAAATATAAAAAATAGGATAAAAAATGAATCAAAATTACCTCGATGTTTTAACAAATGACCATCTGTTGATTGAAAAAGCATTATTGCTTATTGAAAAAGAATCAACGAAAGCAGAAAAGATGAATGTAAGCATGGTGAAAGCACTGATTGAATTTCTTGATGAATATGGCGACAAATGCCATAACATGAAAGAAGAGAAAATTTATTTTCCGCTTCTCCTTGAAAGAGGATTACCACCGCAGGGACCAATAGGTGTAATGCTCCAGGAACACCAAATGGAAAGAGAATTTCTTGACAAGCTTAAACTATCAATCAATGAAATTGAATCTTCCGGAAAATTTAATCCTGAATTTACTAACCTTGTATCAGGATATGAAGAACTTACTAAAAGCCATATCTGGAAAGAAAATGATATTCTTTATCCTATGGGTAAGCATGTCATCAATCCTGATGATGAATCGTATCTTATAAATGAATTCATCAATATTGAAAGTTCAACTGCAGGTAAAGGAGCTTATGAAAGGTATGTAGTACAAATCAATACTTTTGAGAAACAGACAGGGCAGAGGGTTGACTTATTATCAGCAATATCAACTGAAATAATGACTAATATGCTGGATTCAATTCCTGTCGAGCTTTCATTTGTTGATGCTGATGAACGTGTCAGATACTTCAACAAAATTTATGAAAAGAAAATTTTCACACGTACACTTTCCGTAATAGGCAGGACAGTGCAGCAGTGTCACCCACAAAAGAGTATTCATCTAGTAACACAAATCATTGAAGAGATGAAAGCCGGAAAGCGTGACCAGGCATCATTTTGGATAAACTTTGAGAGTATGTTCGTTCACATTTCATATTATGCTGTACGTAATGAAAACGGGGAATACCAGGGTGTTGTTGAAATGGTTCATGACGTCAAACCGTACCGAGACCTCGAAGGAGAGAAGCGGCTGCTTGATGAGAAGTAATAGATAATTGAAAATTGATAATTTAAGAAACAAAATTGTAAGGGCAGATTCCATATCTGCCCTTGTTTTTTTTATTCTTTAATAATTTTATATTGCAATAATAAAATTGAAATTACGACTTTAAATTAAAAATTTGGGAAAATAAATGAAACCTCTATATACTGCAATACTTGAAAAAGAAAAGGACATGTATGTTGCTAATTGTCCTGAGTTTGACATTGCAAGCCAAGGGAATACTATTGAGGAAGCTAAAGCAAATTTACGTGAAGCAGTTGAATTATTTCTTGAAACAGCAACTCAGGATGAAATTAAAAGAAGGTATAAACCTGAAATCTTGATTTCCAAGTTCGAGGTAAACTTTGGGTAAACTCAAAGTTCTTTCTGGTGAAGAAGTATGTAAAATTCTTATTCTTTATGGTTTTGAACAGGTTCGACAGAAAGGCAGTCATATTATTATGCAGAAGAAATTTGAAAATACTAGTATAACTGTTCCTGTTCCAAACCACAGGGAATTAATGACAGGCACAATCAAATCAATAATTAAACAATCTGGATTACCAAAAGAATTATTTGAAAATTAATACAATTTCCCCTCTCTCCTCTGCACCACTAACAGGATTGAATAGGATTTTTGGTTGCAACTTAATGAAGGGCAGGTACAAATTGTACATATCCTTATAATAAAATGGTCAATTCTCTCACCTTAGCCCCACAAACGAGAATGAATAAGTAACACTCTATTTATAAAAATTGATATTTACCTATATTTCCTCACTTCCCTTTAAACTCCGCCTTCCTTTTCTCCAGGAATGCATTTGTTCCTTCTTTAAAATCTTCTGTACCGCAGACTTCACCGAATTTGCGGGATTCGAACTCCAAGCCTTCGAGAGGTGATAATTCCTCGGCGGCATTTATACATTCCACTGCGGCAAAAACGGCAAGAGGTCCTTTAGAGAGAATCAACTTCATAAATTCTTTAGTTTTCTGGAGCAGTTCCTCGGGTTTATATACAGAATTAACTAAGCCAATTTTTTCTGCCTGCTCAGCATTCAGCATATTAGCAGATAAAATCAGTTCCATTGCTTTTGCCTTGCCGACTATGCGAGTGAGCCTTTGTGTGCCCCCATAACCAGGAATGATGCCGAGATTGACTTCAGGCTGTCCCATTTTAGCATTTTCAGAAGCGAACCTCATCTGGCAGGCAAGTGTCAATTCACAACCACCGCCGAGAGCAAAGCCGTTGATTGCGGCAATCGTTGGGATTTTCAGACATGCAAGACGCTTCATGACTTTCGAGCCATACTCAGAAAATAATTTGCCTGAGCGGTCATCCGATTCGTTTAGCTCTTTAATATCGGCACCTGCGGCAAATGCTTTCTCACCTGTACCTGTGAGGATTAAACCATGTACTTCACGGTCGAGTTCAATTTTTTGAAATGCATCATCTAAGTCATCGAACATTTGTTTGTTGAGTGCATTCAATTTGTCAGGACGATTGAGAGTAATAACAACATAGTTATCCTTTTTTTCATAAATAATTGTCTGATAGTTCATTTTATCTCCGATATTGTTAAATATTTCTTAAAAATTTTCAAAATATGAATACTAATATAATCGTTACAGTTTTCAGTTAAAAGCAATTTCAATTATATTTGTTTTTTGATGATTTAATTATTTACTAAACGGATTGTTTCTGGAAAATTCAATTTCAATAAAATACAGGAAATATTTTTTTAAGCTTACTGCAGTTCTGCTTTTACTTTCACTTTTCTTATCTATTGATTTTATTACATCAAAGAATAATGAATTATTTGCAAAATCGCCCGTAAAAAAGAAAGTCGTAATAACGAAAAATTCCGGCACTAAAAAACCTGTAATAAAATCAGTGATAAAATAAAAAAAGAAAAAAAGCAGGACAAGATATTCGACTAAATTCTCGATTAACATTGCATCCGATTCAATTCTCTCGGATGGAATAAAATATAAACATATTTATTTTGTTAAAGGGAAACTGAAACATTCTGTTCATGTACTGGAAGCAGATTTAATGAATCCCGGTGTTGATGTCGCTGTTCTCAAAGCAAAAGGACTTGCTTTCGAATTGGAAAAACTTCATGAGATGATTCATGATTATGATTCGATAAATCATACACAAATATTCGGTGGGGTCAACGGTA
>JACRLY010000007.1:15583-18477 GCA_016219595.1 Ignavibacteriota bacterium
ATAAAAAAGGGGGGCAAAAATTAATTATAAGTAACGTAAACCGAAGACTGGACTCCCTTGGTATAGTTATGTATAACAGGTTTGGCGGTGATACAATACCATACATTACAAAAAAAGAGCTTGATAAAGCACTATCTACTGCTTTCGAAGCAGCAATTGAATCTGCATTGCAGGATACTTTATTCAACGATACTACCGAAGTACCTTTTGATACAGTTTCGCTGAGATATGATTTGACCCTTTCAAACAGGTTATCAAAAATTGAACATTCATTAAAGAAAATAAGTCTTAAATATATTGACAAACCTGTTATCAATAAGGAATGGAGATGTATTGTGTCTTCAATTGATACAGGCATAGTGCCGATGCCTGAAAATGGATGTATATTTTCATTTGGAATGGATGTGCCACTAAATAAAATTCCGAAACTAAAAGATACATTATTTGTAAAATTTTCTACAAATGTAAAGCAGGATATAAAATTTATCAATTCTGTTTCAGGCACTCCGAGATTAGTAAGAAATGGTGTCGCAAGGCATGAAGCCTATGAAGAAGGCTCCCGCGGAAGAAGATTTATTGGAAAGCAATTGTCTCGTACAGCTATAGGTACTGATAAATCGCGAAGCAAGGTTTTCCTGGTTGCTGTTGAAACAACAATAAAAAGCGAGGGGAAAATCGGTGCAAATCTAAGAGAATTAGCCGGTATTATGAGACAAATCGGCGCTTATAATGCTATGAACCTTGACGGTGGTGGGTCGACTATTATGGTGATTGGTAACAAAAACATTTTTTACAAAAATAAACCTGATATATCGAGAAGATTATCAGTCGGTGTATCGATTGTTAAAAAGAAACCTGTCGCCGGTTCCTAATCAGTCATATAATAAGTATTTTTTTCTTAATGCTATGAAACTTTCCAATCCATTTTCAGCTAAAGAAATAATTTCATCATCGTTTTTATTTTCTAATAGACCTTTCAATATTCCTTCGGTTCCGGTTGCTTTAATAAACATAGACTGAGACTGATTTGAATAGCTTTTCTTAAAATAATCAGGATGGAATTTTCTTATTGTGAGTACTAACCTGATTCCAAAGCGATAAGGCATAAAAAGATTACTTGGTGAAAATTTGAGTAGGATTCCGTTGCAATCTTTATTATTATACATTCCATAGAAAGGTCGATACTTAGTAGGATAGAGATTTACACCATACAAATTCATGTTGTTCAATTCACCGGTGATTTCATCGGAATTAAATCCCGGTGCTCCACAATATTGAAATGGCATAGTTGTACCGATACCTATGCTGAAAAGTGAAAGCTCACCCCAAATGCCAAGCACCGCAGAACCTCGTATAGCATCTACAGACTGAATATGAGGTGAAGTAGGGAACCATTGCAATCCGGTATCTTCCCATTGCATCCATCGTTTCCAGTTTTCCATTTTAATTACTGTCAAATTACATTCAAGCTTTTTCGAAGAATCAGTAGTTAACCAGCCTTCATTATTTATCATGTTTGCCAGCTCACCTAAAGTACATCCATGTATATATGTAACAGGGATTATTCCGATAAATGATTCTTTACCTTTTTCCAAAACATTTCCGTCAACAATCAACCCGCCGAGAGGATTAGGTCTGTCGAGAATAATAAGCTGTTTATTATTTTCCGCACATGCTTCCATCATTTTGAAAACTGTGCTTATGTATGTATATGACCTTATACCTATATCCTGTAAATCGACAACAATTGCATCGCAATTATTAAAGTCGCTTGCCAATGGCTTACGTTTTGAACCGTAAAGCGATATTACCGGAATATCTGCAATTTTATCATCAGATACCGATTCTCCTGCGGGTACTGTCGTGTAGAATCCATGTTCAGGCGTGAATATCTTTATTAGTGAGCAGACATTTGTATTTTGAAATACATCCACAGAAGATTTGCCATCTCTTGTTCTTCCTGCGAAATTTGTCAAAAGAGCTACTTTTTTACCTTTTAACGGTTCAAAGTTTTTTTCAATTAAAACATCTAATCCGGTTTTTACAGAGGTATAAGATGTAAATTGTGAGTAAATAGGAATTACGAGTAAATAAGTAAGAATCAGTATAAATAAATTTCTAATTTTCAAAACAAATGCAGAAGTATTCATTATGAATTATAAATTATTAATTATTAATTATTAATTATCTTACTGTCCATAAGGTCTTTTCATGTATCTTTCAGCTTCAGCAGCCGAACCCTTGTAATCTTTCCAATCAATAACTTTTTCGTATTGTTTTATAGCATACTCTCTTTTTCCCTGCTTGTCATATATCTGCCCAATATACAAATTCGTTCTCACCATAAATCCTGAGGGTTCTTTTTTATCTAAGTAGCGGCAGGCTTCATCACATTTGTAAAAATACTTCAGAGCATTTTCATAATCTCCTTTGTACATTAGACCTGTACCGACATAAAAAAGTGCCTCCCTTGCAGTTACACGGTCGTAACCAAGCTGCTTTTTGATACACCTGTTTACGACTTCCCTCCATGTTTCTTCCCATTGCTGTCTCATGCCGAGAGCCACATAGCTTCTGCCGAGATACCTGTGGAAATAAGGATTGTTCGGATATTTCGAGAATAAATCCTGTGCTAAAGCCAGTGATTTAAAATAATTTTCTTCCCATTGATAATATATCTGAAGTAAAATCACTTTTGCTTCAATATTAGAATAACGAGCATATTTTCCCGCTGATTCCAATTGAAGAATTCCGATTTCCTTGTCTCCTTCAGGCAAAAATACAGAAATGGCTTTCAACCCCGAATATTTCTCAGGAAGAACTACAGCGAAATAATTATATATTCCTGTCCCGAGCATTATATCATGATTTCCGGGAGCTAACTGCCAGCATTT
>JACRLY010000008.1:0-17698 GCA_016219595.1 Ignavibacteriota bacterium
CATCATCAAAAATTGATACAATACTATGATTAACATTACAGCTCCAATGGTGTGTGACAAGGCTCATAATAAATAATGCCAGCAGAATAGCCGCTAATGAAGCAAGTATTTTTTTTGCGATACCCGGAATTTTTAAAATTGATATTCCCCAAATTACGAGTAAAAGTGGCCAGAAATATTGAATTACGCTCAAATCATAATTCCACATATTCAGTTCATTCATGAGGAAAAATATACCGAGGAAAATCAGGAATACACCCCAGAAAATTGATTTTGTCTTTATGTTGTCTTTATCAAACTTCATGATGATTTACCCTCCTGTGATTACCAAATAATGGTGCTTTAACTAATATTAAGATTCCCATTGCAATTAAAATCAGCGGCCAAATGTGGTGGAAACTGACAAATTCAAATATATTGCCTAAAAACCATGTAATACCGATTACAATTAAAAAAACTGCGAGTAGAATTTTTAAATTTGTTCTCTTTTTCTCTTTATCAGCATGCACTTTTGCAAAGTAATCAGCTTCCACTTCGATGTCTTCCTGTGTTTTCACTTTGTATGGTTCCGGTGATTCCGGAATTATTATCCATAGAACTATATAAACAAGAATACTAACACCCCATCCGAGTGCAGCCAATACAAAAACAATTCTTACGATTACAGGGTCTATATCAAAATAATCTGCAATTCCGCCCGCTACTCCACCCATTACTTTGTCTTGTTTAGAACGGTAAAATTTTCTACTCATATCTTTCCTTAAATTGTTGTTATAAAATGAATACGTTTGAACAAAAAAAAAGTTACATTAAATAATAAGCTAAGCTATTATTTAGTATAATGAATTATTATATCAATTCTGTTTATTTTTATTTAAAAGAGAAAGAAGTTTAATCAATATCAATAAGTTTTCAATTCCAACATATTAAAAAAATTAAAATAATCGGTTCTAAGTGTTTAGAATAAATTTGTTTTTGGGGATATAGGAGAGTTATATATTAAATGCAAAGGAAAATGAAACCTTGGATAATAAACTTTTAATTTTTTTTAGAAATTAATGGCGTTAAGTTTGTAGTTCTTATTTACTTGAATAAAAAATATAGTTTATGAAAATAATAAAATGCAAAAAACCATTAAAACTTAAAAATTCTGGTAAACTGGAATTTGTTTTTATTGGTACTGGAACAGCACTTGGAAAAAAACTTTTTCATAACAATTGCATAATTATTAAGGGAAACTCTCATATCCTTGTTGATTTCGGCATGACAGGTCCCGAAGCACTTAGGGAATCAGCCGGACTCGACGTATTGGACATTGAAAACATAATAATAACACACAGCCATGCAGACCATATTGGAGGTTTGGAGTATTTAGCTTTATCCAGAAAATATAGTAGAAATAAAAATAATAAGCTCAAATTAATTTCTACTTCTGAGTATAGAAATATACTTTGGGAGATGTCGTTGCGGGGTGGAATGGAATGGAATGAAACAAATAAAAGTGGAAAACCCCTGACATTTTCCGATTATTTTGAACATATCAAACCAAAAGTAATTTCAGAATCACCAAGATTGGTTGTTGGAATAGAATTTCAGGGTATAAAAATTGAGATGTTCAGAACTCTTCACATTCCTGAAAATGCAGAAACATTTGCTGATGCTTTTTTAACATTTGGGATATTTGTTGATAATCATGTTTTATTCACAGCAGATACAAAATATGATAAATCTTTAATTGATATGTATGCCCACAAATCCGAAGTTATTTTTCATGATGCTTCATTTGAACCCAATCCAGTTCATGCTTCTGTGCAACAACTCAGAAAGTTACCTAAGAATATTAAGAAAAAAATATATTTGATGCACTACGGTGATGATTGGGCAAAATATGATGTGTCCGATTTTGCCGGAATAGCCAGGCAAGGTTATAGGTATATTTTCGATTAATTTACTGCTTATTTTTACTGGTTAGTTTAGAAATCAGGTCTGAACTAAATACATATCTCATTTCTTTCTCCAATTCCTGGTTTTTAGCTAACAATTTTATTAAGTCAGTCTTTTTCCAGGCATATAATTTCACATCAGATATTGCCTTTGCCATCGCAGTTGTCAAATCCCCGGTCAAAAAACTCATTTCACCAACAAAACTGCCCGGGTAAAGTATTGCCACTTGTTTGTCGCCGACAACTATCTCTACATTACCTTGAAAAAGTAACATCAGGTAATCGGTTGACTGTTTTTCGTAAATTAATATATCACCTTTGGGCATACCTAACCAATTACCGGCATTAAGTAATTTTTTGAAATTCACCTTGTCCATTTTCGAAAAAACATTTTGAAACAGAAATCTCTCGTCATCCTTTAAACGCAAAGTACCTTTATCAAAATAATATATTGCTATCATAATAATATTCAAGACCATTATTAATATAGACCACGATATTCCAGCCCATAAATCCTTTGGAGAAATCAGTATTAAATAAATTGCTTCAAGTGAGCAACCTATAACAAAAAAAACTCTGAGCAGAATGATTTTTTTAAAACCTGAGCCAATCAAATAGCTGACATTGGCAAGATGAATCAGTAAATTTACAAAACTCATTTTTATCCCTGTGATTATGTTTTTTATAATTTTTAAATTATAAATTAAAATGCTAAGAAACAATAATTTATTTATTACTGATTTTTAAAATTCATAATTTACTTTAACACTGAGGTTTCTCCCCATATTAAATACACCATTTCGTCCTGTTACAATATTTAATTCAGCATATTTCAATCTGCTTAGATGGTCCTGATAAGACTTATCAAGAATGTTATTTAAAGTAATAAATATCTTAATTATTTTCTTACCGCTTTGATTAGCAATCGTTCCGCCAATTCCGGCATTAAATATCAAATAATCGAGAGTAGCGGTTTCAGTATTATATGCTTTGAAAAACTCATTCTGAGCAAAATGATAATCCCCTTCTATAAATGCAAATCCTTCCTTTATTTGAAAATTTTCTATTGAAAATTGAAAATTAGAAATTCGTAATTGAGAAAGCAATCTTGGTGCAGGAATTAATGGAAGATATTTTATACTGTCCGGTTTTCCGGATTGATTTGCCTTTACTATAGAAAATGAATTTTCAAAATGCAGCCAATCCAAAGGATGTGGATGAATATCTATATTAAGTTCACCTCCAAATAAAAATGAATTACCCTGTACAAAATGATAGGCTGGAACTGGATTTATCGGGTCCGGAACGCTGTCGTTAAGTAAATAATTATTCAATTTTTCAATATATATATAATTTTCAATATTATTATAAAACAAACTTAATCTTGCAGATAAATGTTCGATATTATAATCAAATCCTAAATCAATTTGAGATGAAAATTCAGGTTTTAAAGTATTATTACCAATTTCATATCGGAAAGTTCCTTCATGTACTCCATTAGAACCAAGTTCAGCAATATTAGGTGAACGGAATCCACGTGATAAATTAATTTTTGTAGAAAAATATTCATTAAACTTGTAAGAAACTCCTGCACTGCCGGAAAATCCATTAAAATTATTTTCAAATGGTTCAAATTTTACAGTAGCAGTAGGTTTTTCAGTATATGTACTATCTGGATTTAAATAAAGTCCTGAAGAGTGAATATTCCTGTTATCATACCTTAATCCAAAACTTAAATTGAGTTTTTCAAAATCCTTTTCTATCAAAAAGTAACCGCCAATATCGAATAGATTGTATGCCGGTACTAAAACTTCATATCCAAGATTTTTATTTGATTGAAACATACCGCTGATACCCAAGGTCGGCATCCACCCACTATTCATATTTAGCATGTATTTAGCTGTATACATAAAACTATTCAATTTCATATTTAATCCTGGGATATGCTCATTCAGCGGGTCAGCAAATTCTTTACGGTTATTTTGTTGGATTCCAATATTTAATTCCATTATTGAATTATCAAAATACAATCTTGTATTATTAGAAATTCCATAATGTCTTATATTTTGCATTGGAATAAATAATTCATAACTTTTTAATTCTTCATTACCGACCTTTTTTTCAACAGTTTCTGAACTATTAACAATTTCCCTGGTGAATTTCCCAAGACTGTCTCTTGTTCCTTCAATCATACCAACATTAAGTTTAAAGAAACTAATATTGAAATGCGTATATCCCCATTTCCCATTTACTCCAAAGCGCCCATCCATATCCAATTCATTGAATCCGGAATTGAAAACTCTCCCATCATATCCATTTTGATAATTGCCCGCAACTTTTCCACCGGCTCTAATTGACCAGATGAAATTATCAATATTCCCTTCATTCGAAATTTTTCCATTTAATAAATCGTTGTTAGTTTGAAAATTCAACATAATATCAGATTTAATTTCACCTTCAGGCAAAGGACTCGATGGAATAAGATTGATGACACCTGCAATCGCATCTGAGCCATACATCAGACTTCCGGGACCTTTAAGTAATTCTACGTGGTCGACAGAATTTTCATCTATTTCAATACCATGTTCATCTCCCCACTGTTGACCTTCCTGGCGTATTCCATCATTAATAACTACTACCCTGTTAAAACCTAAACCGCGTATAATGGGTTTTGAAATAGCTGCCCCAGATGTGACCTGGGATATACCGGGTTCCCTTGAAATTGCATCGATTATATTTGTTGAAGAAGATTCCTTTAATACATTTTCATCAATACTCGAGAGTGGCAATGGATTTTCATTTATCATGTTGCTGCCTGATGCACCGGTAACTACTACTTCATGAAGTTCGACAACTTCTTCATTTAATTGAGCATCGAGTTTTGTATCTCCTTTTATATTTATCAATTCCGAATGTTTGATATACCCGATATACCTGAATTCTACAAGAAATGTACCTTCAGGTAAATTTTTAAGTATATATTTTCCCTCTATATTTGTACCTGCACTTCGTTTCAGGTCATGGATATAAATTGTGCAGTGTGATATCGGTTTACCTGTAGTATCAGTAACTATACCGGTTAAATTATTTTGTGCAAAAATTTTTGCCGTTAATAAAAACAAGAAAAGTAAAATAATTATTTTCATTAATTAAATAAATTTTATTTAAACTAAAAAAAAAATTTAAGCAGTCGACGAAATGATATAAAGAATAATTTTGTCAGAATTGATTCTGAAATTTTAATATAATAAAATATATTTCGTAATTTTTCTATTTCTATTGATTTCCATTCTGAATTGTTTCGAAATACATCCTGATTAAATTTTCATAATCTTTAGTATATCCTTCCTGGATTGAACGTAGCATATCTTGTAAGGCTTTATTTCTACCTTCCTGTGTCCTCAAATCAATATCACCGGGAGTTTCCCTGTTGAATTCTTTGCCTGTTTTCGATTCCCTTGTCTTTTCGTAATCCCTATCATGAATTGATTTTGTAGCATCAAGTAACCGGGATAATATTCTTTCCTGTCTTTTCAGAGTATTTTCGTTTATATTATTGGATTTCATATCAGTAACAACTTCTTTCATCTCTTGTGCGATTTTTTCCAAATCGCCAAGTGATTTTTTGTCAGATTGAGGATTTTGCTTTTGTTCTTTTGCTAATTCCTCAATTGATTTTTGGGCATTACCCTGCTGTGCAGCAATTCTACCCATTTTTGCCTGTTCTTCAGGTGAAAGCTTACCCTGCTGTCCGAGTTGCTGCATTGCCTGGTTGATTGACTGTTGCTGACCTGCAAGTTGTTGAAGTTTCTTGGAAAAACTACCGCCTTGATTTTGCCCTTGTCCCTGACCTTCGCCGCTGCCTCCGGGATTATTACAACTTCCGGAACTCTGAATCTGGGAAAGCATATTTTGCATTTGAATAACTGCATTATTCATGGCTGCCATCGATTTTCCCTGTTCCTGCGATGCAGATAATGTCTGCATTTCGGATAGCCTGCTGATTGCATTTCTAATGGAATTTAATGCATCTACTATTTCTTTTCCCATCTCAGGAGTAACTGCAAAAGTTTTTTGTGATAATTCCATAAGACTATTAGCTATATTTCCTAATGCTTCCTGCATATCTGCTTGTTCTTCTGCATATTTCGGAAGCTGTGTCGAATTATAATCGGCAGATGATGTTTTGGATTTAAGCTGTTCCTGTTTCTTCGACAATTCAAGCATATTTGAAATTGCTTTCTGCATCTTCTTTATTGCTTCCTTGGTTATTTTTTTATCCATCTCTTCCTTAAGCTTCTTCATCTGCTTTGCGAATTTTTGCAGTTTCTTCGATGCAGAACTTTGAGATTGCTGCGCTTTGTCAAATTGCCCTTTTTCAGTGGATTCTGATGCTTCCTGCATATCCTGTGCTGTTTCGTTTTTATTTAATTCCTGTTCAGCCTTATTTAACTCATCCATCGGCATTTCATCGCCGATTTCTTTCATTAGTTTCTCCAGGTCTTTCAAATCTTCAGCTATATCATTCAAATCTTTTTTAAGGTTTTTTTGCTGGTCTGAAAGTTCTTTTCTTTTCTTCTCATCATTTGGATTGGCATTATTGAGTTTGTTCTGTAAATCTTCCTGTTTTTGCTGCAGTTCTTCTGCTCTTTTTGTCAGTGCGTCAACTTTTTGTTCTGCTTGTATTCGTTTTAGAATCTTAATTGTTCTATCAATGCTTTTACGGAAATTTTCTTCATTGAACTTAGCTTCTTCCATTGCTTTTTGTAATTGCTCCTTTGGAATAGATTCGAGCATCTTTTGCATTTTTTCCTGGAGTTTTCTCAACTCAGGAGAATTGACTTCCTGAAGTAATTTTTGTAATTCCTGGTATTTCGCAAGTGTTTCGGGTGACAAAGCATTATTTTCCTGGAGCTGCTTTGTTACCTGCTCCATATTCTTCTGCACATCAGCTAACTTCTGTTGTATCGCCGCCTGTTTTTTCTGAATATCCTGTAAACTCTTCTTTTCTTTCCAATCCATCTCCTTTTTGCCTTCACTCTTAAGCATTTCCTTGTTTAACTCTTCCATATCTTTTTTGACTTCATCTGCTTGCTTAAGAACATTTTGCAAATCCTTCTGAAGTTTATCCTGGGATTTATCTGCATCCTTCAAAACTTCATCCAAAGACGGCAATCTGACCATCAGTGTCTGTGTTCGTGCCGGTTTTGGTCCTGAAACAATATCATTATCATATACTTCAAGATAAAATTCATATTTATCTTCAGGTGCTATGTTTATTTTATTCAAATTCCACAGGTATGGGATGTCGGCTGTATTTTCATTTGATAATATCGGGATATTGATTGATGAAAATTTCTGGTCAGGTTTCACATACTGCGATTCAATTAACCTGTAGTGCAGTTTCAATACCGAAAAACCATAATCATCAGAAATTGATACCCTTATTGGTAAAAGTGCTTCATCTGTAACCTGTATATCTGTTGTCGGTGAAATAAGTGATATTGAAGGATAATCATCATTCAATGCTACTATACTGTATTTAATCGGGTTTGAATTATACTCTCCGTTCTTGTCCTTAATCTTGATATAGTAATTTCCATTTTTTGAAACCCGGAAAGAACCATAAGCTTTTTTCCCGTCTGTTTTCATTTTCACAATACTTGTATCAACTTTTATATTATTTGATGCATTCAACGCATCAGATGTGTCTTTTTTATTATTTGACAAAGGAGAGTCAGTAATTTTAAGCATAGTCGAATGGTCATTCTCAATAACTATATTTGCATTTGATAATTCCTTATTCGATAAAATCTGTAAGCTAATAACAGAACCCTTAAGAGCTGCAATATCTGCACTCTGCTCATCTATAGCTCTCGATGTTAACTTAGTATATGATGGATAAGTCAATTTTCCTGTCATCGAACGAATAGAAGGTTTGTCTACTACATCAATTATTCCTGCTTTGGATTTAACCGATAAATTCAGCCATGGAGACTCGGCATAGAATTCAACCGATTGCCTGATTGAACTAATTTCATATTTGTAAACTCCATCAGAATCAGCTTGCAATGTATAAGAGTCATACATTTCCTGTTGTTTTTCCTTTATGTAAAGAATCACTTTTTCCGGTGCAGTTCCTTTGGCTGTAACATTTATAATTACATTTGTACCTCTTAAAACAGAAGCTTTTTCCGGTTTAATTGATAATGTAAATGGCGCCGGAGGTGAAAATGGTTCATTAAAATTCAATACCCTGTAAAAAGCAGCTCCGAGAGATGAATGAAAAATAGTAAGTAACAAAACAGTAATTACAAATACAGATAAAAAATAAAGAAATGATTTTTTTGTTTCTTTTTTATTGATTATCACACCGAAATCTTTATCAGAAGCATCTCCGGAAATATTTCCGAATGCTTCAACTGCTAAAACAGGAGAAGTCCCTGACTTTTTAGAAATATTTTTAATCAATTGGATACCGTTACAAAGCCTGTCTTTTAATTCAGGATATGCTTCACCGATTCTCAATGCAATACTTTCTACACTTGGTTTCTTTAATCCAAGGAGTCGTACCAAAGAACCATTAAGGAGAATTACACCGGCAATAATTGATGAAATTAACATTATAACCATCAAAATTGTTCTGAAAATCTCATCCCCGTTTGCAATCATTTCAATTAAAGAAACAACCAGAATAAAAATCAAAAGGAATGATACAGTTCTCATAAATCCTGACAGGAACAATGTCCTTGTCTCTTTACCACGGACAGAAACAATTCTATTCAGAATCTGATTATATCTTACATTATAATTTTCCATATTCACTATTCACTGTTCACTATTCACTATTCACTGTTCACTATTCACTGTTCACTATTCACTATTCACTAATTCGTCAGTGCCCAAACCACTACGTTAGTACCCATTTTGAAAGCGGCATCCCTTATTTCCTGAGGGTCTTTGTAAATATCTTGGTCAACCCAGCCATCTCCAAGGTTAGATTCAAAAGTATAAAAAACACTAAGCCTGCCATTGCAAAAAAGTCCGAAACCCTGTGGTGGTTTATCGTTATGTTCATGTATCTTTGGCAATCCTTTTGGAAATTTAAAATGGCAGGAATATATTTTATGACTAAATGGTAGCTCAACAAAATCCTGTTCAGGAAATACTTTTTTCATTTCCTTTCTAATGAATTCATCCAAACCATAATCATCATCAATATATAAAAATCCACCGTTTTCTAGGTATGCTCTCAATTTTTCAGATTCGGTATTTGTAAAATTCACATTTCCATGCCCGGTTAAATAAATAAGAGGATATGCAAATAAATTATCGGAAGCCAAGTCAACAAATTCATAAATCGGGTCAATAGGAAGATTAGTATTTTGAGCAATGAATTTCAACAGATTCGGTTCACTTGTCTGGTCATTATACCAATCACCGCCACCTGAATATTTCACCCTTGCTATACGAAATTTGCTCTCTGTCTTTTGAGCCAATAAAAATGGCTGAAAACAAACACAAGCCATTGATATTATTATAATAAATAAATTTATTTTATATTTATTTGTAATTTTATTCATAAGTAATTTAATTATATAGTCTTATTATAATTTCCAGCTAAATTTATTATAATAAATAATATTGAGAAATTAATCAAACCAACACACTAATAACTTTTTATTTTCCTTCTCAAATTTATCGAATCCTATAAAAGATATTAATTGCTCTTTGATAATGATTTTCGGAAAACTCTTTTTCAATTCATCAATCTCAGACGACAAATCACCACCTTTAAAAAGAACTATTTTTCCATGATGATTAATTATTTTCTTCGACCATTGAACAATTTGTTCTGCATCGGTAACTGCACGTGCAAAAACAAAATCAAAATACGTATTATATTCTTTTTTATTAGCAAGGTCTTCCACTCTTGCATTCATTGCTTTTATATATTTATTACCGCTATGATTAGCAAGCATATCTGCAATTTTAATTTTCTTGCCAATAGAATCAATCAGCAGCATCTTTACCTCAGGATTTGCAATTGCAATCGGTATTCCTGGCAATCCCCCTCCTGTGCCAATATCGAGACATTTTGACTTTACAGGCAAACTCAGATATTTCAAAACTGAAAGAGAGTGGAGTATGTGATATTCCAATAAATTTTCAATGTCTTTACGAGAAATTAAATTCACTTTCTCGTTCCAATAAACAAGCTCGTCCCTGTATCTTTCAATCTGTTTAATCTGCTCTTTACTTAGAACTATTCCATTTGCCGAGCAAATCGTCCAGAATTCAACAATATCCATCCACTTCTTTCGATTGTATGCTATAAACATTTTATTAAACGTTCTTGGGCATTAAAGATTTTTTCTTGGTAATGGTTGGTAATAATTCAATTGTCACCCTGAGCGTAGTCGAAGGGTCTTCTTCACTTTTTATTATTGTCACCCTGAGCGTAGTCGAAGGGTCTTCTTCACTTTTTATTATTGTCACCCTGTACGTAGTCGAAGGGTCTTCTTCGTTTTCAATTAAGGAGATTTCCTTTGAATAATACAAAAATACAACCACCATTCTTTTCTGTAATTATCTGTACATTCAATCGTACAGGACTTATCAGCAGGGCTATCGATTCATTACTCAATCAAACTGAGAAAGATTGGGAGGCAGTCATCATTGATGACGGCAGTACAGATAACACAAAAGAAATTGTTAATAATTATTTAGAAAAACAAAGTAATATAAATTATTTTTTCCAAAAGAATCATGGTTCAGGATATTCTAAAAATGAAGGATTGAATAACAGTTCAGGGCAATACATTACATTCCTCGATTCCGATGATGAATACTTACCAGAACATCTTTCAAACAGAAAAAAAATATTATTGGCTCATCCTGAAATTGATTTACTTCATGGAGGAGCAATAATCATTGGCAATCCCTATGTTCCTGATATTGAAAATCCTGGTAAACCAATTCACCTCGACAATTGCATCGTTGGAGGAACATTATTTATTGAAAGAGATACAGCATTAAAAATCGGCGGTTTCAAATCATTGCGTTTCGGTGAGGATTACGAATTTTATCAACGAGCATTAAAAAACAATTTTAGAATAATGAAAACCGAAGACCAGACCTACATTTATCACAGGGATGGTGAGGATTCGTTGTGTGATTATTTAAATGAATAATATTAATATTCAAATTACGTTAAATAATAAAAATAGTATTTATGAAAAAGAAAAATATTAATAAATCCTGTTTGTTCTGCGGGAATAAAAATTTATCTCCAAAGAAAGTGCAGTATATCTATAAACACAACGGTAGTTTTTTTGTTGTTGATGATGTTCCTTGTCTCCAATGTGATTTTTGTGGGGAGCAGTATTTCGAAGGACCAGTCTTAGAGAGAATTGAAAAAATGTATCTTCAAATTTCAAATAATATGATCTCTCCAAATCAAATTTTAAATGTACCAATAGAAAATTTTGCTAATATTTAGAATAATGAAAACCGAAGACCAGACCTATATATCATAGGGATGGCGGAGTTTCGTTGTGTGATTTATGTTTGAAATGAAAATTCATTTCACTAAAGGAACAATTTCTATTGCATTCTCATATATTTTAAAATCCTTAGGATTGTTAGTTAGTATTTTCTTTACATTGTTTGCTAACATTGTGGCAACAATATTGCAATCAAAGACAACTTTACTGATAATTTTATACCGCTTCATTAAATCAAGCCAATTGTTAAAAACCTCAGAATTTTCATAAAGAATTTCAAATTGCTCTTTTAATGTATTGATTTCACTTATCGCTATTTCGTTATTAGCAACAACTGAAATATATTTAGCATATTCTCTCAAAACTTGAGAATTTATAAAAAGCTTGTGAGATTTTGAAAATTCTATAAGTAATTCTTTTGCTATGTGATGATTCGGTGATTTATACTCTGTGGAATAAATAAGAATATTAGTATCAACAAAAAGCTTTTCCATTATGTACCGCGTTCTGTATCTGAATATAAAAATTCCCTGTCATACTTATCATCTCCCGGTTCATTATATAAAATAATCCATTTAGAAAAATCAAGTTTCTTATTTTCAAAACCAGTCCGAGAATCGGTTGTTTTATTAACTTCTTTTTCCGGTACTCTCCAGAATTTACCGAATTTGATACCTTTCATCTTCTTTTGCCTGAGCCAGGTGTAAACCGTTGTTTTTTCAACCATTAACCGTTCAGCCACCTGCTCAGGTGTTAAATATGTTTCCATAACAAAACTAAACAATAATAAACAATACTGAACAAAAATAAAGAATAATGATGAATAATGCAAATACAATTATGAATAAAGAAATAGGGGCAATTCGTGGATTACCCCTACTCAATTACGTTTCTATTTAAACTCTATAGGTGTCTCCACTGTTACATCCACTCGGCGGCAATAGAACCTGCCTTCAGGTGAATTGTTGTCATACAGAAAATCGTTTGCTCCAATTCCGGTAACTGTCTTTTTGTCAGAATGTAAAGTATTCGCAACTCCCTGTGCCCTCTGCTGCGATAGTGTCAGGTTGTAATCCGCCTCACCCATTCTGTCTGTATATCCCATTACTTTTACATTCGATTCTGGTTTGATGTAACTCTGAATAATATCCAGAACCTTTGTATTGAAATATGTAAGCTTGGTTTCATCGAAAGTAAACAGGATTAAACTAAACCTGTCAATAAGTTTATCAGCAAAAAGTTCCCTGCGTTTCTTCTGTAAAGTAAGGACTTCTACAGGCAGCTTTTTAACAGGAGATTCATATACCTGTCCTGCATTATCATGAACAATAAGTTGGTATTCCAGAGGGTCTTGAGTCTTGGGAATGCTTTTTTCATCCTGTGCAAACATCCAATCTGTTTCCTTAGGCATTGAATTATCACCTTCAAATGTTTTGAGAGTCTTTCCTTTTTGCTTAGCCAATAATGACCAGCTGCTCAAAGGAGCTTCTCCCTTGTAATCGGTTTTGAATCTGACCGAAGGTGGATTTGTTACCCTCAGTGTATCAACTGTAATAACCGGGGCAATAATTTCCATAGTATTTGACAGAATTTCTACTCGTCTGTTTTCAACAACTCCATCTTCTTTCTGTGGGTTTGAAGGTTCATTGGGTAAATTTCGGGGATTTAGGCTGATTCGTTCTGGTGCTATTCCCCATGTATTAACTAGATATGTTTTTACTGCCTCTGCCCTTTTCTTAGAAAGTTCTATATTGTTTTTTTCCTTACCTTCATTTGAATTGCATCCGTCGAGAACAATTTTTGCATCAGGAAACATCAACATTCTCTTGCCTACTATATTCAATAAATTATAGTATGTTTCCAAAGCATTGAAATCATGGAAATCCTCAACTTTTGAATTTAATGCTTTTTCTTTAGTAATTCTTTTATACCTGTCAGGAATCACTGAAGAATTTTCATCAAAGAAAACATAAGTCAGAAGCGGATGCATTCTTGTTGATAAAAACTCTTCTACCTTTACTTGCACAACCGGCACCTCGGTACCTTCGTGTGTAACACCTGTCGCATTAACATCGGCAAGTAAAACAGGAGGTTTCTTTTCAATGATTTTACCTTCAATTGCTCTATCAGGTACCGGTGAAAATTTGAGTGCTAAACCAAACCTCAGCATATTGACTTTCCAGGTTGTATCTTTAACTTCAGGTAATAATCCATAAGTATAAAAAATCTCAGGAGCAAGAATCCAGCTTTTCTTGTTGTTCAATGCCAATTCATAAGACAATCCGATTAACAGTGACAGTTTTATCGATGAAAAATCAGATATTTCACCCTTCCTGTCCAGCCTGATTCTCGAATTATTTTCGAATGTGCCATAATCAGGTTTAATTATCTCTTCCCAGTGATGAAAATCCTTTTTCAAATTGAATGGAATAAACTGAAAACCTGCATGGACAATGAATCTATCAAAGAATCTATAATTTATAGTTGGTTCAATAGCAATATCCGATAGCATTGTCTCTAATGTGTGTCTGATTGTTCCTATTGTATCCCTTCCGAATACATTTACTATATCATTCGTGTCTTTAGAGAATTTACCGTCTCTTGTCAGATAACCGGCTCTTACTCCAATAAATAAATCATCTTTCAATGGATATTCAAAAAGTAATCCCACCATTAATCCTGTACCGGAACCATCGCCAAAATCCTTGCAGCATGAGGCTACCTGGGGTAATGTCTTGAATTCAGCAGGATGCTGATTCAAATTGAAGCTCCCGAAAATACCGAATCTCATAAAATCATGCTGTTTCTTCAGAGGAACAAGCGGATTTTCAGCAACCTGGGAATAAATATTGCAAAAACAAAGAATAAGTACTGTTATATATAATAATAACTTTTTCATTTTCTCACCTCCATAATTTTGGTGATGACTTTTGTAGGAGTCTTTAATGTAATATAATACAAACCTGATGGTATTTCCGATGTCTCAAATATGAGATTATACGCTCCCATCTCATAAGATTCATCAATGAATTTCCTAACAACCTGTCCAATTACATTTGACAGAATAAGTTGAGTAGGTCCTGTTTCAGCAAGAGAAAATTCTAATGTCCCTTTATCTTCAACAGGATTCGGTTTGAATATCAGACTTGTCGGAACTCCTTCATAATTGTAAAGCCTGACTATACTATCAGCCCGGCAAAGATTATCTAATCTGAATTCTGAATGGAAAAGTGAGTCAGGAATTGGGCAATCGGTCCACTCAAATAGGCTGATGTTCAAGGAGGTTTGAGGATATTTACCTAATGTAGCCATAAAGTCAAGATACATGAGGGTATCGTCTGTTCCGCGAGTTCCGGTTAAATCAATATATCTGTAATCACCAACCATAGTGCCTTGGGGAGTATTTCCTTTCGGTACAAGCAATGTTTTATAAAAATTAATTACAGCGTGGAAATTCCTTACATTGCATGTGTCGAGATTCTTTGAATTCCTAATATATAGAGGTATTCTCACCATCTCCCCTGCATCAGCATGGACATAATTCTGAGGCAAAGCTATTTCTGCAGATGGATATATTACATTTATTGTTATGGGTGCTGATGTGTTAACACATCCATTAGTGTCAGTAACTGTAACAGTATATTGCCCTGGATTTCTGACTACAATTGTCTGAGTAGTTTGATTTGGTGACCAAAGATAATTAGTATACCCGAGATTGCCTGCATCTAAAGTTACACTGTCGCAGGAACAAATTGTAGTCGGACCTGATGGAGTAATTACAGGCTGTGGTAATGGATTGACAATTACAAGCACTGTATCAATGTCAATACACCCATTTGCATCAGTCATAGTGCAAATATAGTTTGTTGTTATATTAGGTGTTGCGAATGGCTGCTGAATGTTTGGATTATCCAATCCGGCAGGAGGAGTCCAAACAAAACTGTATTGCGGTGTTCCTCCGCTTGCGCCCTGCCCAAGTCTTGTAGTAGCTCCAATGCAAATCGGTCTGTCAACACCGGCATCAAGTACTGGAAGCGGGTAAACAGTCACAGTTATATCATCTTGGTCTGTACAGCCGTTTCCATCAGTAACTGTCACATTATATGTTGTTGTAACCTGGGGATTTGCAGTAGGCATAGCAACATCAGTCGCACTTAATCCAATTGATGGCGACCATGAATAAGTATAATTCCCTCCTCCTCCGCTTGCAAGTCCTCCAATCTGGATGCTCGAACCCAAACATATACCCGCATCAGCTCCTGCATTTGCTGTTGGCGTAGGATAAACATTCACTGTGACATTTTCAGCATCAGTAAAACATCCGTCCGCTGATGTCCCTGTAACAGTATAAGTTGTAGTTACAAGAGGATTCACTGCAATACTTGCATTTGTCGAAGTAAATCCCGGGGGATTCGATGTCCAGCTATAAGAAGCTGCACCTGTAGCAGAAATATTTGCTGTACCACCGGGACAAACAGATTGATTTTGGGGACCGGCAGTAACAGTAATTTGTCCTGTCGGGCATGTCATGCAAGTTGTTGTCTGGTAATATATTCCCATCATTCCCCATGTATAACAGTCACTAATTACAGGAGCAATACCAAAACTTACACTCGTTTGATTCTTTGTAATATTTGTATTTACTACTGTAGAGTTCCAGAATAATCTGGGTATGTTTGTCGGATTCCCATTCACAGTTATACTCCAGGGACTTGCTATAGTAGCCTGCATGTCCGACACAAGTGAAAATGCTTGTGCATTAGCAGCATTGTCACATGCATTGAATCCACCAAGTGTTTGATTAGAATTTGGTCCGGTTGATGTTATTATACCGTCATATATTACAAAACTTCCCTGGTAGGTAGCTAACTTGTCCTTGTATATAATCATTAATGTTAAACCATCGGTTTCAGATACAGGAGTATTTACACTAATTGAATAATTTCCATTCGTTGTTATTGCATTTGTAACATTTGCCCTGAAACAACGAGTTCCGATTTCAGACCAGCATTTTGGTCCTGCCTGTCCGGCAAGTACAGCCGGTATGTTTTGAGTTTGGCTCTGTGGATTAGTTAATGTAACTACCCCGTTTGCAGGTGAGCCTGAATTGTAGGATACTGTCCACCATACATATGCACTTTCTATATTGATGCAATTTGCTGGTAATTCTGTTATACTAATATTAGCCGGCAATGAAGTACCTGCATGTGCAGGACATCTTGAAGTGATCTGAACTGATTTCATTATATAATTCAGTCCGCAGTCGGAACGGTTTATTACTGCATTGTTAAGCTGAGAATAGCTTGTCATGGGTAAAATCCCAAGAATCAGAAACATGAGTATTAACCTTTTCATGGTTCTCCTCACTAATTAATTAATAAAATGATTTTTTTCTAACTAATCAAGGAACTTTAATTTTAATTACTCAAATGTAATGTGAATTTAACCTAACCAACAATAAAAAATATTTCAAAGTATAATTCATAACTTAATTAAAAAAAGATTGATAACAAATATTTATTTTATTTAATACCGGTAAATAAAATAATTATTAAGCAATAAATTATTGAATAAAAATATTATTTGAATAGTTCTGATGCTTTTTCAATTATAAGCTGTTTAGAATTTTCAATGGATATATCTGATATTCTTGCTCCTGCGGCATGAAAATGCCCTCCCCCTCCCAAAGACAAAGCTAATTCTCTTACATTTATATCTCCTTTTGACCTTAAAGAAATTCTTATTTCCGGGTCATTGGGTCTTTCAGTAATTAATACACCGACATAAGCATTCTTAACCGTCATCGTTTGTTCGACCAAACCTTCAATATCAGATTCGGTGGCACCTGTCTTTTTGAATTTTTCTTTTGAAAGAGTCAAAACAACAAGCCTTCCTTCGCAATATACTTCCATACCTGCAAATGCCTCTCCATAAATCTTAGCAGCCTGGGGTGGTACAATATTATATACTTCCTCGTATATTTTAACAGGGTCTGCACCTTTTTTAATCAAATCGGCTACTATCTGGTGTGTTTCATCATCGGTGTTCGGATACCTGAAACTGCCTGTATCCGTCATAATTGCAGTATATAGAGCCGATGCAATTCCTGATGAAATGATAAAATTCCTGTCAGAGCTGATTATTTTCCAAATAAGTTCACCTGTTGATGTTGCATCTGATTCGATGTAATAATAATCAGCAAAATTCTTTGGTTCAATATGATGGTCTATGACAACTTTAACAGCATTT
>JACRLY010000008.1:17745-26075 GCA_016219595.1 Ignavibacteriota bacterium
AACAGCATTTGAACTTAAAACTGATTCTTCCATATCCTTTACACGTGAACTATTGTTCAAATCAAGGAATAAAATAGTATCCGAATTCTTTATAAATTCAATATCCTCACTTTTATCAAATACTTTTACATTCTCAATTCCATTTAAGAATTTCAAATTATAGGGTGTTTCACTATGATTTATTATACTCGTATTAATACCCTTATGCTGGCAATAGAAAAACATTGCCAGTTCTGAGCCGATAGCATCTCCGTCAGGACTTACATGGGTTGTTATAGTTATTTTTTTAGATTTCGATATGATATTTAATATATCTATTTCGGTTGAATTTTTTATTTTTTCTTCAGTCATAGTCATAATTTTAATTTTATCAATGCTCCAAATTTAACATTTTCTTTGTAAATTACAGGTCGTATTTATGATTGTTGTATAAGTAATTTTAACAATTTTTTGAAAAAATATCTTCCTTATATTTATATTTTTATTGGATTCGCTGCCGGATTAATAATTATATTCTGGCTTGTGGATTCAGTAATCATGCCATTAATTGTGCATAATACAGAGACAGTTCAGGTCCCAAATGTTGTCGGAAAATCGTTTTCTGATGCAGAAACAATAATTAATTCGAAAAGTTTAAAAATTATTAAATCCGGTGAGCAGTATAGTGAAAATGTAATTCCTAATACAGTAATTAATCAGATTCCTAAGTCAGGAACCGAAGTTAAAGTTGGAAGAACAATTTATTTGATAATCAGCAAAGGCAGGGAAACACTTGAAGTACCATATTTGATAGGTAAATCTTTGCGAGAAGCTCGTGTAAACCTGATACAGAGTGGTTTGGCACTTGGTAATGTAGTGTATATTGCATCGGATTCAATTGGATTTGATACAGTTCTATCTCAAAGTGTTGGAAATGACAGGAAAATACCTGCCGGCAGCAATATCAATCTGATTGTTAGTAAAGGGTCCGAAAATTTTGTGAAGGTTCCTAATCTTATTGGTTTATCTGTCAGTGAAGCACAATCAATACTCACTGAATCTGGTCTGATTGTCGGAAATATTTTCACCGGCAAAAGTGAAACTTACATGGCAGGTACCGTAATTGACCATTCACCAGCCGCCGGAGAGCTTGTCAAGCAAAATTCTCCTGTAAATCTGACAATAGCAAAGTAATTTAAAATTATTAGAGGTTTTTTTATGAAAAAATTTAGTTTATTAGCTGTAGTATTAATTATTTTTTTGGCTGCGGGTTTGATTAAAGCACAAGATAACAATATGATGCTAAGTGCTTTTGTCGGTTATAATATGCCGATGGGTACAGCTGCCGACACATATAAAAGCAGTGTTGGATTCGAACTACAATTTGAATATTTATTACTTGAGGATATGGGTATAGATATCACTGCCGGGTATATTCCATGGAATTATGAGAATGAAGTAAAAGGTCAGACATTTGCGATAATACCGGTTCTCATTGGAGGCAGGTATTACTTTACTGCTAAAGGCATGTCGTCTTATGCAGGATTTGATTTGGGATTGTACAATACACAATTTAAAAATGAAATTGATAATCGAAGCGAATCAAAATTTGGATTTTCATTAATAGGTGGTGTACTTTTCCCGATGTCTGATAATTTATACGTAAACGGGAATTTGAATTATACCAGTATAAGTACAGCGGCATATAATTTTTCATATATAGCTATTCATGCCGGGGTATCACTTACTTTTTAATTGATAGAAAAGACTATTAACTCAAATTGATATTAATAAATATCAAATTAGAATAGTGAGGTATACTTTGTTTAAATTAATAACAGTAACTTTAATTATTTGTTTAACAACAATAAGTTCAGCAAAATATGTTGAAACTATGGTTATTCCATTTTTAGGTTATTACATACCAACTGGGTCAGAAATAAGCAAATATGAAAGTAATCTCGGTATCAAAGGTCAAATTGAATTAAGAGTTGCAGCTAATATTGGAATTGACATTGCAGTTGATTATTTCAAATTGAAATATAATTCCAATTCCAATATAAAAAAAATTAATGTTGTTCCTGTTTCTATTGGTACACGGTTTTATTGGTTTGAAAAAGGAATATCACCTTTCACAGGTATAGATTTGACTGCAAGTACTTTTGATTATGAAGAACATTGGCTTTATGGAAATAATTATTCTGTTACGAAATTAGGTTACTCAATCATTCAGGGTATTTTGATACCTCTAAGTAATAATTTTTTAATTAATAATAATTTTATTTTGACTCGAATATATACAGGATACTCAAGTTTGGACTATTTTACCTTAAACTATGGTATTGCGATTATTTTATAAAATACAATTAAACTAAATCAGCTATTATTATATCAAAGAGAAAATAAAAGAGGTATCTATGTCTAAGATTTATACATTAATTTTTTTCTTTATAATATATAATTTTTCAATCGCTGAATACAAGGAAGTTCAGATTCCTACCCGTGAAGAAAATCCGGATAAGAAGTATCTTTTTGCTGATATATATGTATTGGATTCAACGATAAAAAAACCTACTATTTTAATTCAAACGCCCTATGATAAAAAAGTATAGAGAAAACTTCAATCAAATCCTCTACCCCAGGAAGGTGGAACACAATTACCATTCGATACAATTAATTATAATTTTGTTGTGCTTGACTGGAGAGGTTTTTTTGCTAACGAAGACAAAGGAGTTCAGGGTAAAGATAGGGGTGAAGACGGTTATGATGTTGTCGAATGGATTGCTCAGCAAAACTGGTCAGATGGTAAAGTCGGGACTTATGGCGGTTCAGCCCTTGGCATGATTCAATTTCTTACAGCAAAATTACACCCTCCGCATCTTATTTGTTCAGCTCCTTTTATTAAAGATTTCAAAACTAAGTATGAAGATTATTATTATGGAGGAGTTTATAGAAAAGAACATAGTGAACAACTCCAACGACTTGGCTTTCTTTCTACTTCTATTATTCTTAAATTATATAAGAAAAACCGGTATTGGGATTCAGTAGAAGTAAAATCAGATTGTTCTGAAGAAATTCAAATTCCTATGCTTATGTGCAGTGGTTGGTTCGACCACTACCCTTCAGATTGCATAAGGGCTTTTAATGATTTGAAAACAAAAAGTAATCCGAATATAAGAGATAAACATAAATTAATAATGGGTCCATGGCTTCATTCAAGTATCGGATTAGAAGAACAGGGTGAATTATTATTCCCGGAAGCTGTAAATATACCAAATCAAGCGGCTCAAAAATTCTTCTATTTTTACCTGAGAAGTATTGATAACGGATGGGAAAATGAACCGGTAATCAAATATTTTGAGATGGGTTCAAATCAATGGAAGACTGCAGATGATTGGTATAAAGTTGCAGATTCTTATGATACTTTATATTTTAACGACAACCATTTTTTAACAAAAAATCCATCAATGCTCGAAATTGTTTCTGCAGATTCTGTTGAATATAATCCAAAAGACCCTTCCCCGACTTATGGCGGTTCAAGGTTCAATCCTTTCAATCCGAATACACCCATGGGTCCTCTTGACCAAAGATTGATGGTTGAAAACAGACCGGATGCTATAATTTATACGACTGAACCATTAATTGAAAATGTAACATTAAATGGAGCAGTGATTGCAGAATTATTTGTTTCATCAGATAAAAAAGATACAGATTTCGGAATAAGATTGTGTGATGTTTATCCCGATGGACGTTCAATACTCCTAACCCAGGGAATAAGAAGGATGCGATTCAGAAACTCTTATGAAAATGAGGAATTGATGACACCGGGTAATATTTATCCTGTTAAAGTTGAGTTAAACGACTTATCTCAGAATTTTCTTGCCGGTCATTCAATAAGGGTAATTGTTTCAAATTCAAATTATCCGATGTTCGACATTAACCTTAATAATGGAGATTCCCTATATAAAGCCGGGGACACATTAATTGCAAAAAATTTCCTGCATCATTGGGGAAATTATCAATCGAAGATTATTATACCCTTAACCCTGACAACTTCAGTCAATGATAATACTAACAGTGATACTAAAATTGACATATATCCTAATCCGGCAAACGATAAAATCGAAATAGCATATAATTTAGAAATTCCAGGTTATGTTCATTTGGAAATCAATGATGTCCTTGGAAATAATATTTATTCATCAGATAAAAAATATTGTACAACCGGGTTTTTCAGTGAGACTGTATCATTACAAAATGAAGCAAATGGAGTATATTTTATCAATTTAAAATATAATGGGAAAAATGAATTGAAGAAATTAATTTTAAATAAATGAATTTAGAAGGACTAATCTTATAACATTATTTACTCTCCCCCGTTTTTGTTAAATTTAATATTTCATTTTTGTCAAAAGATTAAAATCTAAGGGGAAAAAGCATGAAAAAATTTTCGATAATTTTTTTTGGAATAATATCATTTATTTTATTTTCTGATGCCCAGGATAAAGCCAGACCTATAAACCCGGACATTGATCCGCCAATTGAATTTTATACGCCTTATCTAAGGAAATTACCCGATGCCCTGGTTAAATCATTAACTGATACAACTTCAACGGGAATTTTGGAATTTCTTATGACTAATCTTCCTGATGCTGAAAAAAGAGAGTTAAAGTCAAAAATTAACGATTATCACATGTCAAGAGTGCCTGAAGCAAAGAAAAAGTCAATGACACCTGAAATTCTTCTTTCTCTCGAAAGAATTAGTGACCCGCAAATCTCTCCAGACGGCAAATGGGTATTATATACAAAAACAATTCCCAAGTATCTCGAAAATAAATCTTACAAGGATTTATATGTTGTATCAATTGATGGGAAATGGAATATACAGATTACATCCGATCCCGCGGCTGATTATAACGGTAGATGGTCTCCAAACGGAAAAAAAATATATTATATTTCCAAAAGTACAGGAAAGCCCCAAATAAATATTATCGATGTACCGGACACGAATAAACTTCTTACAACGAACACAAGAGGTGTATGGAGAATGCTTCCGAATGTCACCCCTTCATTCCCGTTCATTGTAGAAAACGGTGTTGATAATTTATCATGGTCACCTGATGGCAAATATTTTGCCTTTACTTCGGATTTTAAACTTGATTCAACTTTAAAAGAAAAAAATCCGGATCTACCGGAAGCTAATGCTAGAGTTTTTAATAATCTCCCGATTAGACACTGGGATGAATGGGAGGATGAAAATTACAATCATCTTTTTATTAGGGAATTTCACCAGGAGGGACCATCTGATTTCAAACAACCTGTTGATTTAATGCAAGGCGAACGGTTTGAAACTCCAGTAAAACCATTCGGTGGTATTGAACAAATCGCCTGGTCACCCGATGGAAAAGAAATAGCTTATACCTCTAAAAAAGTCAATAATTATGTACAAACTACGAACACCGACATTTATATTGTACCGATAGCAGGTGGTGAAACAAAAAATATCACAAAAGATTTAAAAGGTTCAGATTCTGACCCTTTATATTCTCCTGACGGCAAATGGATTGCTTTTCATAGCCAGGAGCATGATGGATTCGAATCAGATAGAATAAGACTGATGCTTTACAATAGGAGTAATGGTGATATTAAGGAATTATCCAAAAGTCTTGACCAATGGGTTGGTCATATTATTTGGGCTCCTGACAGCAAATCAATTTATTTTGCTGCCGAAGATAAGGCTACTGTTCAAATCTATCAGATGCAAATAGAAGACGGCTCCTGGAAAATAATTACTTCCGGAAGATATAATTTCGAAGGAGGATTAGACATAACTAAGGATGGTAAAACTCTCGTTTGCGGTAGAAGAGACATGACAAGACCACATGAGTTTTATGCTATCGAAATGAAAGGCGAAACCCCTCTCTATTTTCAGTTAACAGATGTGAACAGTTTCTATTTTAATAATCTTGCTAAAATTAATATTGAAGAAAAATGGTTCCAAAGCAATGACGGGAAAAAATTTCAGAGCTGGGTTTTATACCCTCCTTATTTTGATTCCACAAAGAAATATCCAATGATTACCTATTGCCAGGGAGGACCACAATCAACAGTAAGTCAATTTTTCAGTTTCAGATGGAACCTGTTCCTGATGGCGTCACAGGGTTATGTTGTCGTTGCTCCTAACAGAAGAGGTCTGCCCGGTTTTGGACAGGAATGGAATAATGCGATTAGCAAAGACTGGGGAGGCAAAGCTATGGAAGATATTCTAACTGCAACTGATGAAATGCTTAAAGAACCATATATAAATAAAAAACATGTTGCTGCGGTTGGTGCAAGCGCAGGTGGTTATGCAGTTTTCTGGCTTGAAGGTAATCATAAAAAAAGATTCTGTGCATTTGTGTCGCATTGTGGTGTATTCAATTTTGAAAGTATGTATGGTTCTACCGAAGAATTATGGTTTCCTGACTGGGAATTCGGAGGTCCATACTGGAACAAAGAAAATAAAGAAATTTATGATAAAAATTCTCCTCATGAATTTGCCCTTAACTGGGATACTCCTATTATGATAAGTACCGGGGAGAAAGATTTCAGAGTACCTTATACCCAAAGCCTCGAAGCTTTCACATTAGCACAGGTAAAAGGAATTCCCTCGAAGCTTGTAATTTTCCCCGAAGGCAATCACTGGATTGAAGGATTGCAGGATGCATTACTTTGGCAAAGAGAATTTTTCAGTTTCCTTGATACATATTGTAAACCAAAAGAACCTGAAAATGAGAAATGAGGATTTAGGGATGAGGAATTAAAAAACGAAATATGAAAGAAAATGTCATTAAAGAAAAGACTTTTGATTTTTCAGTAAAAATTATTGAGTTATACAAATACTTAAGAAAATATAAAGAATTTGTTATATCAAAACAATTACTTAGAAGTGCAACTTCAATCGGTGCAAATGTTAAAGAAGCACAATCAGGACAGTCTCGAGCTGACTTTTTAAGCAAAATGTGTATCGCTTTTAAGGAGGCTCAGGAGACTGAATATTGGCTTGAATTATTACAAAAATCGAAATTGGTAGATAAAGATTATACTGAATATATTAAGGAAATAAAGGAAATAATAAATATCTTGTCTTCTATTACAAAGACAACTAAAAATTCCTAATTCCTAATCCCTAATTCCTAATTTGATAAATGGAGGTGATTTTTGAAAAATGGTGAAGAATTAAAACAAAAAAGTACATGGCATTTTCCTCCGACTTTTTGGACGGCAAACTTTGTTGAATTGTTAGAAAGAGCTGCATTTTATTGCATGTTTATAGCAATATCTCTTTATCTGACTGATGTTGTGGGATTCGACGACAAATGGGCAGGTATTATTGGCGGTTTTTTCAGTGCAGGTGTTTATTTTCTTCCTCCATTCACAGGTGCATATTCTGATAAAATTGGCTTTCGCGCTGCTTTATTGATTGCATTTACCTTGCTGACATTAGGTTATTTCACGATGAGTTTTTTACCTTATAAAATAACAGTTATACCGGCTTTCGTACTTTTAATGTTTGGTGGTTCTTTTATAAAATCAATCATTACGGGAACAGTTGCAAAAAACTCATCTGAGTCGAACCGTGCTAAAGCATATTCAATTTTTTATTTTGTAGTTAATATTGGAGCATTCACAGGTAAAATGTTTGCCAAACCGATTAGAATTGATATTGGTTTGGAAGCTATCGGTTATTTTTCAGCAATAATGACTTTCATAGCAGTTTTGGTTGTTTTCTTTTTCTTCAAAAATATTGATACTACCGGACAAGGAAAATCTGTTAATGAAATATGGAAGGGATTAGTAAAAGTAGTAACAAACGGAAGGCTTATTAGTTTAATTCTAATAGTGGCTGGATTCTGGCTAATTCAACACCAAATGTATGCATCTATGCCAAAATATATTATCAGGCTTGTCGGGAAAGATGCATCCCCGGAATGGTATTCGAATGTGAATTCGGCAACAGTGATAATATTTGTAATGTTAATCACTCAGTGGCTGAAAAAGCTTAAGGCAATCAGTTCTATGAATATCGGGATGATACTTATGCCTATGTCTGCCGTTTTGATGGCTTTGAGTCCATTACTCGAAAAATGGACAGGATTATCAATATCTATATTCGGTTTGTTTACATTGCATCCTGTTGCATTGACAATGATTATTGGAATCGGAATACAGGGGCTTGCAGAATGTTTTATTTCACCACGTTTCTTAGAATATTTTTCACTTCAGGCACCGAAGGGTGAAGAAGGAATGTATCTTGGATTTTCACATTTACACTCATTTTTTGCTAATTTTCTTGGTTTCTTTATATCAGG
>JACRLY010000117.1 GCA_016219595.1 Ignavibacteriota bacterium
GTAAGGTTCCTGCTTTCGGGTCCTCCAAAAAAATATTCAACTTCATCCAATGGAATGGAGTTTGTGTATACATCGGAGTTTATACCCGGGAAAATGAATTTCAGTGATTTTTCAGATGTATCTGAATACAGTAATGCAGGATTTTTCCCAAATGAATATACATCTTTAGCTGAATTGATGAAAGTATTTCCCATTCCCATGCTCCTGGCATCTCCGTCACCGAATGAACCGGTTTGAGCTGATGAGAACTCAAAGAAAGATAAAAATATAATTATTATTTTAATATATTTCATCATTATTATAAACACTTATAAAAAGATTTTTTTTCATTTATCAAACTCAACATGATATTTTAATTTAAAATAAGTTATTAATTTCAGCCAGTCACTGGGATGAAGAGATACTTTTTTCCCATTTCCTGATGTGCTTAATAATAAGTTATAAACTACCTTTTCACAATCGGCAAATTTTTGGATCTCAGTTGAATCAATTTTAATTTGAGATATATTTTGAGAAGGAACAGATGTCCTGCCGTTTCCATCTACCTCGCTTGCATCAATAAATGCCTTCTTGTTGAATAAAGCATTACCGGAACTATCAGCAAAGACAATATCGAAATCCACTGACAATGGAATAGCATTAGTCAATTCAAGATATAATATTGCTTCCCTGCCGTTCCTTATGGTTTTCCTGTCATCAGACGTAAGTTGTAAATTGACTGAATCTGAATATGCGACATTATTGAATGACATGTCACCGGTTAATTCTATATTAATATAAAGCAAAACTGAATCTGAAGAACTGGCTTCACCTCTTTTTCCATCTGGATTAACTGTAACATCGGCCCTTATATAAACCGAATCGGGAAGAAATGACAGAAATTCAGTGAGATTGCTGTTGGCATTTGAAAATGTTCTGATTGACTTATTTTTTGATATAAAAATTTCTCCCAGATTTTCATCCCCGTTACCATCGGTTAAATTTATTGTAGAGCCGTCATTTCTCTTTCCAATCACTTTAATATTTTTCACCAAAATTTCAAACGGTTTACTAAGTGTGGTTTTATATTGTGCTTCTATTGTTAATATTGAATTATATAATTCTAATTTATCTCTGAATTTCTGTATAGCATCAGTAATAGGAAGCTCAAAATCTTTATTAATTTGAGCAATATCCATCTTAGGTAATTTTCCGCTTATGTACTTGAAATTTGAATTTCTGACACTAATATTCAATTTAATTAAATTTACACCGCTTCCGCTTATTACTTTTCCTTTTACCCTCAATTTACTCTTATCGATGTTTTGGTATGAAGAATAATAACATCCGGACAAATCCAGATTGGAACTACTTCTGCCGTTACCGGGAATACTGCTTTTGAACTTGAAATTTTTCCCGTCACTTCTGTATAAATCGGGTAATGTAACCTCATATTCAATTATAGTATTTCCTGTATTGATTATATCAATAACCAGTTCACCTTCTGAAAAATTAGCCGAATCAAGTTCTATTCCATTTGTTAATTGTATTTCAAGTGAGGCTTCATTATTTTGTAGATTCATTTCCAGGTTCGTGAATCCCTGGTCAAGCCGGCTTTTCAAATAATCCCCGATACCGAATGAATAATTCATGGAATCGGTAGTAATTGTGAATTTATCATTACCATTGAGTGTATCTATTTTCACATTATCATCCGAATTAATAATTTCTCCCAAAGTATAAGACCTGTTTGTCAAAGGAAGGTTGAATTCAGAGTCCCATCCGGGCATAACAAGTTGGTCTGGTACTTTAAAACAGGATGTCAGGATTATCAGAATAAAAAGGAAAATATAATTTTTCATTTTAAATTTACAACTCTACTTCATATAACAAAATAAACGATAATTGCAGGTATCAATCTCAACAATTATTGTATCACACAAATTAACTTAATAGTCATTATTTAACAAGTATTATGCCAATTTATGAAGTTTTAATATTAGATTAATCGAGGATGTTTACTATAATTTAATATCAATTTCTGCTTTGCATTTCGGACAAAATGGAATATCATTTTTTACTGATAAATTATTCTCTACTATTCCATACTTGTTTCTTGCTATAAGGAGTTCACTGCAATTTGGACAGTGTGTGTCTTCTGCCCCGGGGATTGTTGTGTTACCGATATATATATATTTAATACCTCTGTTTTGAGCTATTTGCTTTGCTTTTAATAATGAACTTAGTTCTGTCGAATGTTTATTATTCATTTTATAATGAGGGTAAAATCTGCTGAAATGTAGTGGGATATTTAATGAAACCGAAGAAATAAATTCACATAATTTTTCGAAATCTTCGTCAGAATCATTTTCACCGGGTATGACAAGATTAATAATTTCCATGTGTATTTTATCTCTCAAATCGTAAATTCTTTTTATCGAATCAAGAACAGGTTCAAGCCTCCCACCGGTGATTTTCTTATATTTTTGTTCATCCATGAATTTCAAATCTATATTAATTGCATTTAACAAATTTTCCTTGTCGATAATTTCAACTGCTTCTTTTGTAAAAAAACCATTACTTACGAATACATGGAATAATGATTCGGTTTTCTTGTTTTTTCTGCTTTCAATTATCGTGTCTCTTGCATACTCGAAAAAAATTGTTGGTTCGGAGTATGTATATGAAATTCCGTCAATCTTATTAATTGAAGCATATTCAGCAATATTTTCGGGCAGGAAAACCTTAGTGGCTTTTGCACTGTCAGAATAATATTTCACTGCCTGTGATAATTGCCAGTTTTGGCAATTCATACATCTGAAATTACATCCGGGAGTTCCGAATGATAAAACTCTCGATGCCGGTTTAAAATGGTAAAAAGGCTTTTTTTCGATTGGGTCTATTGCCAATCCTTCTGTTCTGCCCCATGTCATTGTGAATAAATTACCGCCGATGTTTTTTCTAAGAAGACATATACCAATATTCCCATCTTTGATTTCACAATAATGAGAGCATAGCTTACATATTACTGATTTCTTCTCATCCTGTAATTTATCATAAAGTAAAGCAGGATGATGATAATATTCATTTTCTAATTTTGCCATTTAATTCAACTAACAACTATTATCGATAAAAAACCTATTAGTTATTTATTTGTTTTTCTGTATCATTACTTTTCCCATCAAAATTACAGATTCCAAATTCCGTTTATAATTAGAACGTAAATCCTTATATTTATTTTTTGTATTTGGTAAAATCGTAAAAATTATCTGTTAATGGCACAATTTAAGGATAAAGCAGACAAAGAAGCTTCAATGAAAGAAGATTTTGAGAATGTTAAAATGGTTCTTTCAGGTAATAAACATGCTTTTACCAAACTTCAAAAAAAATATCAGCGGGTAATTTCTTCATTAATCAGAAAAATGATTCACAATGAAGATGATGTTAAGGATTTAACTCAAGAAACTTTCATTAAAGCTTATAACGCTTTAAACACATTTCAATTCGGATACGCTTTTTCAGCATGGATTTACAGGATTGCTTCCAATACTTGCATCGATTTTTTACGAAAAAAAAGATTTCCAACCATTTCAATTAATCAGCCGATTGCCGGTGCAGAGGATGACATGGTTTATGAAATTGAAGATAGAACATACATACCTGATGTTAATTATATTAACCAGGAAAGAAAAAATATTCTGATGAAAGCAATTGATTCACTTCCTGAAAATTATAAGGAAATTATTAAGCTTCGTCATGAAGA
The DNA here is from genome assembly GCA_016219595.1 of Ignavibacteriota bacterium. Classification (GTDB taxonomy): domain Bacteria; phylum Bacteroidota; class Ignavibacteria; order Kapaibacteriales; family UBA2268; genus XYC2-FULL-35-21. The sequence goes on from JACRLY010000117.1 coordinate 3,743, forward strand.
AGAATTGGATTATAATGAAATTGCTGTTAAAATGAATCTTCCCCTGGGTACTGTAAAGGCTCACCTTTTCAGAGCAAGGAAAATACTTCTGTCAGAACTTAAACATCAAAAATCTGCTTTTCTGGAAAATTAAACTTATTAAATTTTCATAATTAATAACATCTTTTAGATATTCACTTATCATTTCTAAATTCAGGCACATTTTTTGTACATAATATTTGGTTTGAACAAATAAGTACAATTGAAACTATGGAAAAGAAAAAAGTTAAAATCAGGGATAAAAAAGCACTCGCGCTGAATATATTTTCAGGATGCTTCGGATTCGTAATTTTGTTAATGATTGTTTCATTCATTTTCAGGATTGTATCTCCGCAGAAATTACAATCGGAACCAACTAATAAAATTGATTTTATTGTAGTTACACCTCCGCTTCAAATAAATATCATGAATGCTTGCGGTACTGATGGCATTGCAAAAAAACTAAAAGGATTTTTAAACAGCAATAAGTATAATGTTGCCGGTGTAGGTAATTTATTATCCATAGCTGAGAAATCTTATATAAAATGTAATTTCATCGATAGCAAAACACTCGATTTGGCAACAGAACTCGGAATTAATGAAAGTATGATAAAAACATCGCAGAATAACTCTGTAAATCAGGCAGTTTCGGTTGTCATAGGGAGTGATTATTTAATGCTAAAACCATTCAGAGGGAATAAATAAATAAATTGCAGGGACGGAATGAAATTCAGTCCCTGCCAGAAAATCAATAATTAAATTATTATACGTCAATACAATTGTATTATAATTAAACTGTTTATTAATCGGAGAAATATTGGCGAAACTTTCAAAACCACGTTCATCAAAAACTCTGGCATCATTTTGTGCCAAAACTGCAGAAGAAAAACTTGCCCATGAAATTATTATTCTTAATTTGACTGATATTGAAATCTCTCCGTCAGATTATTTTGTTATTTGTTCATGTGACTCAGATGTCCAGATTATTGCAGTTGTTGAAGAGATTTTAGAGAAATGCCGTGAAACCGGAATTAAAAAACCAAGAGTTGAAGGGCTTAAGAGTGCTTCATGGGTAATAATTGACTTTTTTGATGTTGTTGTCCATGTCATGCATCGAAAATCAAGAGAATATTATAAATTGGAGAAACTTTGGGGTGATGCTGTTTTCTCCAAATTGAGCAAAGGAGGCAGAACCATTGCAATTAAAAAAGATGAATTGAAATCATTGTTAAAGTGAAATGAATTAAAATTTAAATGTTGGATTGAAAATAAAATAACCGGGTTCAAATGTATAATGATATTATAAAATTACCATTTCAAAAATCACTATCTAAGCTAAATATCAATGAAATTATTGATATAAATTTTGAGTTTCCCAAAAATCCCGAACATGGAGATTTATCAACTAATATTGCAATGCAATTAGCAGGTAAACTAAAAAAACAACCACGACAGATTGCACAGGATATCATTGACACAATTGAACCGGATAAGGAATTAATCGATAAAATCGATATAGCCGGAGGCGGATTTATAAATATTAAATTTACAAAAAAATTCTATTCACTGGCTCTGAAAAACATTTATAAATTTGGCGATGAATTTGGCAAATCCAAAAGAGAGAATGAATTAAAAGTTAATGTTGAATATGTTAGTGTTAATCCAACTGGATTGCTCCATCTCGGTCATGGCAGGAACGCTTGTATCGGAGACACATTAGCTAATTTATATGAATGGATGGGATATAAAGTTACCAGGGAATATTACTTTAATAATGCAGGTAACCAAATGAACAATCTCGCTAAATCTATTTATGCGAGGTACAGGCAGCAATTAGACAATCCTGATTATCCCTTTCCCGAAAATGGCTATCATGGCGATTATATCAAAGAGATTGCATCTGAATTAATAATAGAACAAAAAGAGAATTTAATATTAGAAAATGAAGAGAATCTAACTTCAATCAGGAAATATGGAGAAAAGTGGTGTTTCGCTAAAATAAAGAATACACTCGAAAGAATGAGTATTCATCAGGATTTATACTATAACGAAGATTCACTTTATTCCGATGGGAAAATCAATGAGGTAATTGACTTTTTCAAAAAGAATAAACTGGCATATGAAAAAGATGGAGCTTTATGGCTTTCACTTTCGAAGATGGGATTGGAAGATGATAGGGTAATAGTCAAATCAACGGGTGAACCGACTTACCGTTTACCGGACATTGCCTATCATAGGGAAAAATTTCTGCGTGGCTATGATATCCTGATTGATATTTTCGGGTCAGACCATATTGCTACAGTTCCCGATGTTCTTGCGGGAGTCAAAGCTCTCGGATTCAATCCTGATATGGTTAAGGTATATATACATCAGTTCGTAACTCTGACTGAAAACGGTGAACAAATTAAGATGTCAAAACGTACAGGGAAAAATTACACACTCGATGACCTTCTCGATGAAGTTGGTCCGGATGTCGTCCGTTTCTTTCTTATAATGCGAGGTATATCTACACATCTTGAATTTGACTTGGGTTTAGCTCGAGAACAGAGTGAAAAAAATCCTGTTTTTTATCTGCAGTATGCCCATGCACGTTTATGTTCGATTTTCGATAATGCTGAACTAAAAGGAATTAAATTAAGCGGTAAAATTGATTTTAATTTGCTGGAACATGAAACTGAAATCAGGTTAATCAAACAAATAATGAATTTTCCCGGTTCTATAGAAACAGCATGTAACAAAGGAGAGCCGCAAATACTTGCTGATTATTTGAGAGAATTAGCTTCGGCTTTTCATGTATTTTATCATGAATGTAGAATTCTTGATGCTGAGGCTGACTTATGCAGTGCAAGATTGGCTTTGGCAAAAGTTACACAAATTGCAATTAAAAACGGATTAACTATTTTGGGTATAACGGCACCAGCACGAATGTAATAGAATGAAATGGAAAAAACACAAAAAGAAATATTAAAAGAATTTACGAAAATACCAAGTGTAGGTAAATCAATTTCCCTGGATTTATGGGACCTCGGTTACCGCTCTGTTTCTGAATTAAAAAATCAAAATCCTGAGAAAATGTATAAGAAATTCTGTAAAATGAAAGGGCAACTTATTGACAGGTGCCTGCTTTATACATTCAGGTGTGCAGTCTATTATGCTTCAAATAAAGTACATGACCCGGAATTATTAAAATGGTGGAATTGGAAAGATAAGTAACAAAATTTATTATTAGGAGGAAATCAAATGGCAGAACCTATATCAGCACAAAAAGAACCATACATACTTGAATTGGAAAGAGGAATTTATTTATGGTGTGCCTGCAGTAAATCGCAAAAGCAGCCATTTTGTGATGACTCTCACCAGGGTAGCGATTTTCTTCCTGTTAAAGTCAAAATTTTAGAGAAACAAACAGTATTTCTTTGTGGTTGCAAGAAAACAGGTACCAAACCTTATTGTGATGATACTCATCTTACATTGAAATAAAATCTAATAACCAAAAAAATAACAGCAATTTTTTATTCTGTTAATTTTCGTACGTTAATGGGATATACAAATTAAATAAAGTCCCTTTCTCTTCATTAGAATAAAAATCTACTGAACCCCTCAGATATTTTTCTGTGAGAAGTTTCACACTGTATGTACCGACACCTCTTCCTTTCCCTTTAGTTGAAAAAGAACGCTGGAATAATTGTAATTGTACATCTTTTGGCATTACAGATTTATTATTAACCCAAAAATATGCATTGTAATCTTGTTTGATACAACCTATATTGACATTTCCATCAGGATATTCAGCTTCACAAGCATTTTTCAGTAAATTTGTGAGAACTCTCCTCAACAATGTGCTATCAGTTAATAACTCGAATTCCTGTGAGTTGGATGACAACTCGATTGTTACATTCCTTGAGAAATCGTAGTACCGGACAAGGTCAATTACTCCCTGAATTAAATTAATGGAATTTATAGCACTTATGTCAAGTGTTAAAGTTAAAGATTCAGCTTCTAACAGTTGACGCTGTGAGTAA
>JACRLY010000118.1 GCA_016219595.1 Ignavibacteriota bacterium
AGTGCCTCCATATACTATCCCTTGGGTAGATGGCGCACTGCTTATCCTGTAAAATTCGGTAACTTCCAACCCATTGTTTATTTCGGACCATGTTAGACCACCATTTGTCGATTTTGTTATACCGCCGTCGTTTGCAGAATACATGACTCCGCTTAGAGAGAAAACAATGTCATGCTGGTCGGCATGAATCCAAGGTGCAGTATGTCTTCCTGTCCACTCTGCATTTAAATTCCAGTTAACACCACCGTCACTCGATTTCCATATATTAACACCCCCCAAATAAACCTCGTTAGCATTTGTATTTGATACTGCAAGGGCAAGGTCATAATGTCCCTGACCTCCGGCTCCGGTTCCGGCCCAGTTTTCATGCAGATAATTCGGTGAACTGTTCCTTTGAACTATTATATTCCACGTTGCTCCGCCGTCTGTCGATTTTACAAGAGAATGAAATCCGAGGTCTGAAGCTGTGCTAAGAGCATATATATAATTTGGATTTGCCGGAGAAACAGCTATTGCCATTCTTATAACTTCATTCGCCGGGAAAGAAAAATTATAGCTGAACTGACCTGCTGTCAAATCAATTTTAATCACAGTATATAAAACCTGGTTATTTTGAGCGGTTACAACACCCGAACCATATAATATAGTTGGATTACCAGGCTTGAATTCCAGGTCTCTTATATAAGCATTAATCATTTGGAACCAATTGACTCCGGCATCGAAAGAAGCATATAATCCACCTGAAGTAGCTGCAAAAAGCGTATCAGGATTTGACGGATGGATCACAAGCCTGTTAATAATTACTCCGTTTTGAATCTGGCTCTGAAGTCCTGTAGTTGTCCATGTCGTACCTCCATCTGTCGTCTTAAGTACTCCAATGCTGTAGCACGCACTACCGCTGAGTGAACCGTCTGCATCTCCTGTAGCAGCATATACTATATTAGGATTTGCCGGGTTAACTGCAATATCTGTAATTCCGATTGACATGAATTCTGTGAATGGGAAAGTTGACCAGGAAGTTCCTCCGTTAGTGGATTTCCACACGCCTCCATAAGCAGCACCAGCCCATAAAATATTAGGATTAACAGGGTCGAATCTGATGCAGTTCATTCTGCCTATGCCAACACCTGCCGGGTCCTGGTTATTACTTTTGAAAGGTGGTGATGAGGGACCAAGAAATGTCCATTTGAAATTCGAGGCTAAGATTGATTCACTTTGTTTATTTTTAGCCATGTATTTAATCCAATCCTTGTGAATTTTAACCATATCCGGTTGTTTGGCTGTCGAATCAAGTCTTTGCTCCCAAAAGTACTCCCATCGCTTGAATATTTTCCATCCGCTTCCTTTTGACGGGGTTTTATCTTTCCAATATTCATTGAAGTTCTTCTGAACTTCGAAAAAATTATTTTCCTGAATATTTTGAAACCCTGAGTACCAGGACTTTTGGACATCTTCGGAATAGGATTCGGCTACTGAAAGAATGAAAATTCCAATTAAAATTATCAGCAAAAAAAATATAAAATTTCTTTTCATTTTTTTATCTCCGCTTTATATCAATAACATTGATATTAGATATATTACAAACTTACAATTTAGATAATATCCTTTTATTTAACAAAAATTTTAATTACTTTAAATTATAGCATAATTTTTGATTTAAGTATTATGTTTATTAATAAAAAAGGGAAAATATTGGATATAACAGTATCTGCATGCCTGATAACAAAAAATGAGGAAAAACATATTTTTGATTGCCTGAAGTCAATCGAATCATGTGTTGATGAAATTATTATAGCCGACACCGGTTCGATAGATAAAACAATTGAAATAGCTGAAAAATTCGGAAGTAAAGTATTCAGGTCTGTTTGGCAGGATGATTTTTCATTTGCACGGAATACTGCAATTGATGAAGCAACTAAAAGATATATTCTTGTCATAGATGCAGATGAAAGATTGCTGAATCCTGAAGAATTGAAGAAAACAATTGAACTGAGTAATCCTTCAACCGGTGGATGGCTGATTAATGTCGAATCTGAAGCAAAAAGAGAAGATGGCAGTATTGATAAATATACATCAGGTTTATTAAGGCTATTTGTCAATCACCCATCCGTTAGATTCTCCGGAATTATTCATGAACAAGTGCTTGAACCTTTGCTTCAGGCAGGCTTTAAACTTCAGCAAACAAATCTTAAATTCAATCATCTTGGCTATGGACATTCTCCTGAGCAAATGAAACAAAAACAGGAACGGAACCTGACACTTTTGCATAAATCAATTTTAAAGAATCCGAGCGATGCTTACTCTATTTACCAGAGAGCAAAAACTTACCTTGCATTAAAAAAGCTTGATGAGGCAGAAAATGATATATTGATGGCACTTAAAATTGTCAACCCAAATAGTGCAGTAAAACCTCAGGCTCTAAATTTTGGTGCAGTCATTGCATTTCAGATGTCGAATTATGATTTGGCAATAGAACGTGGAAAAGCATCCCTGAAAATTATACCTAATCAATCTTTTGCTAATTATATACTTGGCGACACCTATTCTCAAATCGGGAATTTTCCCGATGCACTCGATTCATACCAAAGACTGGAAGAAGCTGAATTAATTGAAGATTTGACTACAAGGATAGTCGGAGATTACCATTTGCCTAAAGAACAATTATACTTTAGAAAAGGTAAGTGTTTGATTGGACTAAAACAATTTGATGCTGCCTTTACAGAATTTGAAAAGGGATATAAAATAAATAATAATGACGTGGGAATTATTGTCGGAATGGCTAATGTTGCATTCTTTTGGAAAAAATTCGAAGAAGCAAAAGAATTTTTATTGAAAGCCAGGAAAATTGCACCAAATAAAGAGGAGATTACAATTTATTTAAAACAAGTAGATATAGCTCTCGGCAAAGTTAAAAACATCAGCAAAACAGAAAATATTAAAACAGGTGGTAATGGTTATAAACCATTATTGACTTTGAGTATGATTGTAAAAAATGAGGAACAAAATTTACCGGATTGTCTTGAAAGTGTCAGAGGTATTGCCGACGAAATAGTGATTGTTGATACCGGTTCATCAGACAGAACAAAGCAGATTGCCCAAACGTATAATGCAAAAATTTTCGATTTTGAAGGGGTAAAGGATTTTGCGGCAGCAAGAAATGAAGCATTAAAACATTCAACAGGGGAGTGGGTTTTGTATTTGGATGCCGATGAAAGATTAGACGAATCTTCCAAGGAAATCATTCGTAATTTATTGATGATTTCAAATGATGAAATAGGAGGATATATTTGTACAATCGAAAGCGACCACTCCCAGCTTAACGGTTCAACCGAAAGGCACAGGGGGGGCTACCCGAGAATATTCCGGAATTATGGATTTCCAAAAATTTCATTCCAGGGCAGAGTACATGAACAAATTACACCTTCGATATTCGCATTAGGTAAATCAATTCATTTTTCTGAAATAATAATCGAACATCTTGGATACAACCAGTCAAGAGAAGTGATGGAATCTAAGATTAAAAGAAATTATGCCATGCTTATAGAACATGTTCAGGAAGAACCTTTAAATGCTTATGCATGGTACCAGCTTGGTCAAACACTTGCTCAAATGAAATTAATCGATGAAGCGGAAAAAACAATTCGATTTGCACTGCAACTCGGAAATTTATCCGATTCAGTTTATTCAAGTGCCACATCAACACTTGCACAGCTTGTGGGAAATAAGAAAAATTTTGACGAATGTTTATACTGGGCAGATAAATCAATTGAGAAAGCACCCGGTCAGGTGTATGCAGTACATCTCAAGGCTTATGCATTGCTATATTTGAAAAGATTCGAAGAAGCAGAACAGCTCTTTTACGAAGTATTGAACAGATTAAGAGCAAAGAAAGGGGTGCCTCACTCTGGTTTCGATATAGTAATAGCGGAGGATATTGTTATTAAGGGATTGAATCAAGCGAAGGAGAAGAAAATAACAGATAAGATATAATGATTTATGATGATTAATTTTTGCCACAAATTTCTGACAGAGCTTTTCTCAATTCATTGATGAAAATATTTATCTCACTTTCCGTTACTATCAATGGAGGAACCAGGCGAAGTATTTTTCCCGATGCAGCATTAGTTATAACTTTTCTTTGAAGCATCGCTTCGACCAATAGGGATGCATCAAAATCCAGCAGAATGCCCATCATCAATCCTTTTCCTCTGATTTCAAGAATATGATTTGGAAATTCAATTTGTATTTCAAGGAGTTTATTTTTAAAAAAATTGCCAACTTGTTCAATTTGTTCGAGCAATCCGTTTTCGAGCAATTGTAGTACTGCATAACCTGAGGAACAAGCAACTGCATTTCCTCCATAAGTCGTACCGTGCATACCTTTTTCAAATACATCTTTAAGTTCATCACAAATCAGAATTGCTCCTAAAGGCAAACCACCGCCAATACCCTTAGCCAAAGTAATTATATCTGGTTTTACATTATAATGCTCAAAGGATAAAAATTTACCGGTCCTGCCAATTCCGGATTGAACTTCATCTGCGATGATGAGAAAACCATATC
>JACRLY010000119.1 GCA_016219595.1 Ignavibacteriota bacterium
GATGACGGGGGTGTACTTGGTGTATATACAAAATCATTAGAAAAAAAAGATGACAGGGAGGGACTAATAACATCATTAAGGGAACAGGATTTTGAAGAATTAAACCTGTTAACACCGGGCATATCATGGAATCCGGAGGGTACACAGTTAGCAATATCTGCCAAATCCGGAGGTGAAGATGCTATTTATATTGTCGATGCAAAAGATGGTGATTATGAGAAACTGAAATTCGGAATAAAAGCAATTTCATCGGTTAGCTGGTCACACGATGGTAAAAATCTTGCATTCATCGGAAGTGACAGTGAGCAGACAGATATTTATTTATATAACATTAAAGATAAAAAAATTAAAAATATCACAAACGATGTATTTACTGATAAAATTCCGGTGTGGTCAAATGATTCTAAATCTATTTATTTCATTTCAGACAGGGGTGAAAATACTAATATTAATTTTACGAAAGAGAATTTCCTGATATGGAAGTATAATTATAAACAATCTGATATTTACTCAATTAATTTAGAATCCGGGCAAATAAAACGTATAACGAATAATTCAAAAAACATTAAAACTTCGATAGCTATTTCTTCAGACGGTAATAAATTACTATATGCATCCGATGATAACGGCATCGGTAATATATATGAAATGAACCTTATTTCAGGCGAAGTGAAGCCAAAAACAAATTCATTATCTTCCATCTCCCAATTATCATTGTCTAAGGACGGTACAAAACTGTTGTTCAGTACAATGACCGGAGGAGGATATGATATTTTCCTTATGAGATTTCCATTTGAGAAAAATTTGCCATATGATACATTGCCATTGACAAAATTTGAATCTCAATTGCAGGAAAAAGAGAAATTAAATAAAACTATAAAAGATACTTTAAATAAGGATACACTAACTCAGGCAGAACAGCAATTGATAAGTTATGGAGATTTCGAACTAGATTTTTCAAGGCAGGAACTTGTCAAGGCAAATCGGGACATAATCAATGATGATTTTCAAAACAGTAATGATAAATCATTGAAAGATATAGAAGACCAGTCGTATCCAGAGCATGAATACAAAATAAAGTTTTCAATGGATGCAGCATTGTTTAATCCCTGGTACAGCAGTTTTAACGGTTTGCAGGGAGCTTCACAAATGCTTTTCAGCGATGTCCTGGGAGACCATCAAATTTATATTAATGCATATTTGTTAATGGATTTGAAAAACAGTTCTTTTCTTGTTCAATATTCATATTTACCAAAAATTATTGACTACTCATTTTCAGCTTTTCATTATTCAGGCTGGGCATATAACCAGGCATATTATTACAGATACAGGAATTGGGGATTATCTTTAAATACATCCTATCCTCTCGATTTGTTCAATAGAATTGAATTCGGAGTCAACTGGATGAATGTGTCCAAGGAACATATTGATGGTGCATCTCCTGACGATATATCCAGGATGTTGATTGTGCCGGAGTTAAAATATATCCATGATAATGCACTATGGAGTGGGTTCGGTCCACACCAGGGTAGCAGGTATAATATTGGAATAAAAGGTACTCCCAAACTTGGTTCAAATGGAGTTAGTTTTGTTACAATAACAGGTGATTTCAGAAAATATATACCTGTAACAAATTATATGAGTCTTGCATTGCGAGCTGCAGGCGGCAAAAGTTTAGGAGCTAATCCGAGGAATTTTTTGATAGGCGGCACTGATTATTGGATTAATGCTGACTGGATGAATATTACGACTATGGAACCCGAAGACTTTGCATTTATGGAATTCCCAATGCCGCTGAGAGGATGGGCTATAGGAGAAGCAAAAGGAAATCAGTATTTCCTGACAAATGCGGAATTCCGGTTTCCTTTATTCAGAGCATTGTTAGCCGGTCCTGTACCTATTTTAATACAAGATTTCCAGGGCTGTATTTTCTATGATATGGGTGGTGCATGGAATGGTAACATCTCAGATTTCAGAGCTGCAGAACTAGACATAGAAGGGAAATCACAGGTTAAGAATTTATTAATGAGTACAGGAGTAGGTGCAAGACTTTATGTACTTGGTATTCCGCTTAAAATAGATGTTGCATGGCGCAACCTGTTTTACACATGGTCCGAACCAAGCTGGCTATTTTCGCTGGGATTTGACTGGTAATTAATCCCTGACAAATAATAATCCTAAAATTGGGTCAGAAGAGTTGTGAGCTACTATTTTGTCAATTAATGATGCATTTAAAACTGCACCTGTTGAGACAATTTTAATTCCTGAATTTGTATAAACATCCCTGGTTAGGTTCATGCCTTCCTGCAATTCATTCAGCATTATAGCTCTTTCTTTAATTCCACCTTCCATTCCACCCCTCGAGGCAATGAATTGCTCCATTAGAATTACAACCCTATGGTCATAAAGCCTTTTTGATTCGGTGTGCATTTTCTCAATAATTGTTTGAGCGGGGATTTTTCTGAATGTCCTTAATTCCTCATAATCCAATGCTACCCTGATTATCCTTGATGCAACCGGGATCTGCCAGGATTTTATATGTTCGGGTATTCCTGTACCGTCGAAATTCTCATGTAAATGATATAAAATTTTTGCTGCTTGTTTCAAAATTCTTGCAGATGATAATATTTCATGAGCAAACACCGGTACCTGGTACATTAAGTTATTTGCAGGTACACCGTCTACCAATACAGGTGTTTTCAGCATCGTATCCGGTAAGAAAACTTTCCCTGTATAAGAAAGAAGAGCAGCA
>JACRLY010000009.1:0-8131 GCA_016219595.1 Ignavibacteriota bacterium
AAGATTTTTTCAGGATTAATACACAGGGAACAATAAACCTGTTATCTGCCGCAAAAAATAATAAAGAAAAAATAAAAAGATTCATTTACATTAGTAGTCAAACTGTTGCAGGACCGGCTATAAATTATAATGAACCATCGAGGGAATCAGATGAACCTAAACCAATTACCACTTATGCAAGAAGCAAAAGACAAGCTGAATTAGCGGTTTTAGATTATAGTAAATTTTTCCCGGTAACTATACTACGCCCATCGGCAGTTGTCGGTCCCCGGGATTATGCGATATTTCCAATATTCAAGTCAATAAAAAACAGAATTGCTATTTTAATTGGTATGAAGCCAAAGTATCTGAATCTTCTACACGTATTTGACCTTGCTGAAGCTGTTTACATGTCTTCAATTTCGGAAAATACAATCAATAAAATATACTTTATTGCTTCTGAGAAACCGGTTTCATGGAACGAAGTAATGTCAATATTGAAAAAGGAATTAAATATAAAATTTATTTTAAATATTAGATTTCCACATTTTTTCGTTCTTTCTGCCGCTTATGTTTTCCAACAATTCAGAAAGATTATCAGGAAACCTCACCCATTCAATCTAGACAAAGGACGGGATTTTATTCAAAAGTACTGGACATGTTCAATTGAAAATGCTAAAAAGGATTTTGGATTCAGTCCCAGATATGATGCAAGACAAGCTGTAATAGATACATTAAAATGGTATATAGAAAATAAGTGGATGTAGAATGGATATTTTCAGAAAATTTACAGCTTTAATTATTACAGTACTATGTTTAGGAATAGTAATATTTCTATTCTTAAAACACTTAGCAAGTGTTTCCTTACCTGATAACTTTGAAGAAGGCGAATCTGTTAATTTAAAATCAGAAGTAAAGATTTTCAGGAATCAATACGGAAGACCTCATATAATTGCTGAAAATGAAAACGACTTATTTGCCCAGGACAGGCTGTGGCAAATGGATTATTACAGGAGATTAGGCAGAGGACAGTTATCTGAAATATTCGGAATAAATTCGGTTAAGACAGATAAATTTATGAGAGCCATAGGTATAGAAATAACTGCAAAAGAAATAGAAAAAAGCATGAACCAGCCTACTCTGAATTTGATGAAATCATATTCAGATGGAATAAATTTTTTTATAGAGAAGTATAAAAAGAAATTACCCTATGAATTTTGTGTATTGAATTATACACCATATAATTGGACACCGGAAGATTGTATAATTATACAAAGAGTCATTGCTTTAGAATTGAGTGTCAGTTTTTGGGCTGACCTGACTATGGGAGCGGTAGCTGAAAAAATAGGTCCTGCAAGAACTCTTGAGCTAATTTCGAATTATCCTGATTATGTTTCTTGTGTCCTGGATTCAGCATATCCGGCTAAACCCGAAAAGAAAATAGCAGATAATTCAATATCCCAGCTTTCAACTGCAAATTTTAATAAATTTATGACAGTTTATCATTCAGATTATGCGAAACTAATAAATCAAACATCAGAAGGAATCAATAAAATATATAATCAATTACGATTCAATGGTAATTCAAAAGGAAGTAATGCCTGGGGAATTAGAAAATCGAAAAAAGTTAATACATATTCAGTAATAGCAAATGATTCGCATTTCCCTTTAGGATTACCTGCCCAATGGTACCAGGTCCATTTGACTTGTCCAACAATGAACGTAATTGGAATGTCTCAGCCTGGGCTTCCTTTTGTGTTATCCGGAAGAAATAATTATATAGCATGGGGATATTCGAATATGAATATTGATGATTGTGATTATTTTATTGAAAAAATAGATTCAGACACAAATTATTATTATAATTCAAGTGGAAACAAAATTAAATTCAATTATATAAAAGATACAATTAAGGTTAGAAATAAAGGTGATTATGTATTTTACAGGAAATACACACAACGTTCAGCTGTATTGAGTGATTATGAAAAAGTACAAAATCCTTATAATTTAATTAAAATTGATAATGTTAGGAAAAGAAAAAGATTTATTAACAGATATTGTATTACTTTCAATTGGACAGGGAATAAAAAATCGAATGAATTAGATGCTGTATACAAAATTAATAAATCGAAAAACTGGTATCAATTCAAAGATGCCGTAAAAAATTGGTGCAATCCTGCTGTAAGTTTTATTTATGGTGATAAAACCGGAAACATTGGTTTAGTACCTTCAGGATTTTTACCAGTCAGAGATAAAGACTGTAAACCCCAAATCCCAAATCCTGACTGGCTTCCGGGTTATGATTGGACCGGATTAAAAAATATGAATGAAGCACCCTGTTTATTCAATCCAATTAAAAAGTTCGTTTCTTCAGCTAATAATAAAGTATGGAGGTATTCTCAAAATTATTTATCATCATACTGGGGAAATTCATCAAGAATACAAAGAATTGATAATTTATTAAATCTTTATGATGAGTATAATTCGAGAGAAGCACAAATAATGCAGATGGATATTTATTCAAATTATGCACGTGAATTATTAAATAGTGTAATCCCTATTATTCAGAAAAATCCTGAAAAATTAAATGAATTGGAAAGACAAGCATTGAGGCGAATAAAAAAATGGGATTGCCTCATGTCTCAGCATACCGCATCACCAATGATATTTTCCCAGTTTGTTGTTAACCTGATTCGAAATACATTTGCTGATGAACTCGGTGAAAATCTTTATAAGCAATTTATTTCTGTTTCAAATATTTCTGAAAGAAAAATATTGGATTTAGTGGCTGATACTGTTTCCTCATCATGGTTCGATAATGCAAAAACTCCTTATTTTGAAGATAAATATTATATTGTTCAGAAAAGTTTTAAAGATGCTGTAAATGATTTAAAATCTTTATATGATTCTGAGGATATTAATTTATGGAAATTTGGCAAGAACAATGTTATTGAATTAAAACATATTTTATCCGATAATGAATTTATTAAACCAGCCATCGATTTAGGGAAATTCGAATCAAATGGCAGTAATTCAACAATTAATACAATGGACTGGAATATGAGTGAACCTTATAAAATAGTCTCAGGACCAAGTATGAGGTTAATTGCCGATATGGGTGATACTGTGGTTTATACATCAATTGCCGGTGGAATATCCGGTGACCCATTCAGTGATAATTACAGTAACCAGGTTCAACTTTGGCTTAATGGAGGATATGTTACTTTACCTGTTTCAATAGAACCCGGAATTTCCTTCAAATTGAAAAACCTATTAATACCTAAGAAGCCTGATTAATGATGAATACAGGAAATATCAGATTTCATGAATTAATGAACTGTTCTTTATGCCCGCGAGATTGCAAAGTGAACAGGTATTCTAATAATCTCGGTTATTGTAAAAGTTATGCAGGATTTAATATATCATCAATCTGTATTCATAAGGGTGAAGAACCTGTTATTTCCGGAATGGATGGAATTTGCAATGTATTTTTTTCAAGTTGCAATCTGCAATGTAATTATTGTCAGAATTATCAAATAAGCAGGAACAAAAATAATAATGAATTTTCGAGAAAAAATTTCAATCTAAACTATATTATTACAGAGATAATAAATTGTCTAGATAATGGTTGTCATTCTGTTGGTTTTGTTTCTCCATCACATAATATACCTCAGATGAAACTTATTATTCAGACTATAAGGGATGAAGGATATAATCCAATATTTGTAATGAATACAAATGCTTATGATAGAGTTGATACAATCAGAACTTTAGAAGATTTTATTGATGTATATCTGCCTGATTTCAAATATTCGGACAATTCATTGGCTAAGGAATTTTCTGATATTTCAAATTATAAAGAAATCGCATTAGATTCAATCAAAGAAATGTATAAGCTAGTAGGAAGTAATTTACATTTGAATGAATCCGGTATAGCTACCTCAGGATTAATAATCAGGCACCTGATTTTACCGGGAAATATTGAAAATAGTATAAATGTATTAAGACTTATTGCCGATAATTTTTCGACACAGGTGAATATTTCACTTATGTCGCAGTATTCACCTACCGTTAATGTATGTAATATTCCTTTTCTTAACAGAAAACTTTCTAACGAAGAATATCAAATAGTTTTGGAAGAAATGGAGAGGCTTGGATTCGAAAACGGGTGGATACAAGATTTGGAAAGCAGTGAAATTTATATTCCGGATTTTAATTTGGATGAACCTTTCAGTTAATTTAAAATAATATAAGATACGAAGCGTTGAAATAACTTACAAATAATTGAATTTTTTCAATTAATAGAAGGCTCCTTATGAAAAACTACGTGCTGATAATTGTGCTTTCACTACTTTTTTTAACTTCATCCTCCTTTTATCAGGATGCAAAAGAATTAAAACTCGATTTGAAAAGTACAATGAATTATACATATAAAAACCTAAGATTATATCCCATAATTGCAGAATTCCGGTATATAGAAAGAAATTCAAAAACAGGAAAATACTTAAACCTGAAAGAAGCTTTGGAACAAGGTAAGGTTAAAATCAGTGAAAAAGTCCGGCAAAGGGATTCGAATGAGATAAATATCATTGAAGGTTCAATGATAAATAGACCAAACAGAGAAGTCGAAGCTCGCATTAATCCGCCGGTGAGACAAGACTCCGGTAATATTAATCAGCAAGTGCAGGTACAGAGTTATGATTATAGCACTACAGGACAAGTGAATACACTTGTAATTGAGAACCTTTCCCAAGATACCGTTTTTCTTATGACAGGTGATGTCGTAAAAGGAGGGAAACAGGATAGAATAGTTGGCAAGGATATGCTTCTTCTGCCTGGAAGCAAAGATATAGATTTAGGTGTTTTTTGTGTAGAAAAAGGCAGATGGCATGTGTCTGAAGACAGCAGTCATGATTTTAAGGGTTATTATAATGTGGTATCTAATTCCATAAGGGGTACTGTTCAAAATGAAGCTAATCAAAGCAAGGTCTGGTCTAAAGTAGATGAAATCACTACTCAAAATAATGCTGCAAGTACAACCTCGACATATACTGCTTTGGAAAAATCTGAAGAGTTCACAAAATCAAAAGATGAATACGTGAAATACTTCGAATCTAAATTTGAAAATACAGAAAATATTGTAGGTTTTGTTGCTGTTACAGGAGATTCGGTAATCGGAACTGATATTTTTTGCAATCCAGATTTATTCAAAAAACAGTATAAATTTCTAATACATTCATATATCACTGATGCTATATCATTCGGAAAGGAAGTAAAAATACAAGAAACTAAAGTTATTAATTTTATGAATAATGCATTTCAAAAGATAAATCAAAAGCAATCAGATGAAATTGAAACAAAATTAAAATTTAGAAATAAAGATGAACAGTTAATCCATTTTTATATGCAATAAAATAAGTGAATAGTGAATAATTTCGATAAATAATTTAATTTTTTTTATTGATAATGAATCATGGTATAATGACTTTGTTAAGTATTAGATATTTAATAATAATAGTATTATTATTTATTTATATTAATATTACATTCGGAAAGAATGAATCCAAGGAAATCAGACTTACAGAATATATTAAGTTATTAAATAATCAAGATGATATAAAATTTATTAAAGAAATATTATCATCAAAAGATATTGATACTACTGTTATCAATAGAATTAATAAGAAAAATAAAAGAATAGGTATATGGTTAACAAATGACGAATTTGGAAATCTTAAATACATTGAAAAGTATGCAGAAGTGACAAATGAATATAGTAAAGCCGGTCAATTTTTATACAAGGATGAGAAGATAAATATATATAACAATACTAATCTTAAAATTAAAATCCTGTTCGACCAATTTTATGAAAAATTCGGAAAAGTGAAATTTATGGAAAGTTTGTGGTTTTTCAAGGCATGTTATGACACAAATCTTGTTTTCTGTTTTCATAATGAGTTAAATTTTAAAGTAAGAAATGATACTGTAGAAAATATAATTGATTATAAATGCAAAAATGAACTCAAAGGACTAAAAGCAACTAATCCTGGGTTTAATCCCAGAACTGAAAGAATAATTAAAAAGAAACAAAAAATAATTACCGGTTTAGGGAAATTATCAGTAATAAGTTATGGGTCATTTTGCGAAGATACAGGTTATAATAATGTAGAGCTGGTAACTAAAGATGGCAACCTTACTTTTTCAGGTATGAGAAATATATCGATATTTGAAACCGATTCCGATAAGGATGGAAACAATGAATTATTTATTTTGACACATCAGAATTGCGCCCAGATGTTAAGAATTTATAGGGTGTCATTTTAATTTATAAATTTTAATAATTTGTAATTCGATAATAATTTTATTATATTATTCCAACAAAATAAATTCTATTATTTATTTAAATCAACATTTTAAAATAGATAACACAGATTTTCCATAGATTTTATTCATCTTTTGAAAAAAAACATTTTTTTATTAATTATGATAACTAAAACATCATATTAAAAATAATTTTTTAAAAGTGATTTAATGAGTAAATTAATAATAATATCAAATAGGTTACCAGTAAACATTAAAAAAGATGATGGGAAACTAACATTCGAAAGAAGTGTAGGCGGTCTTGCAACTGCTCTTAGCTCATTAAGTATTTTTTCCAAAAAAGTATGGTTGGGATGGCCCGGAATTGTGGATGAAGAGCTTAATGAAAACGATAAGCAAGAAATTTCTTCAGAATTAAAGAAGTATAACAGAATTCCGATATTTTTAAACCAGGAAAAAATTGATAAATACTATTATGGATTTTCAAATAAAACTATATGGCCTCTTTTCCATTATTTCCCATTATACACCGAATACAATCAGGAATACTGGGAATCATATAAAGAGGTTAATAAAAGATTCTGTAACGAAATACTCAAAATAGTAAAAAAAGAAGATGAAATCTGGATACATGATTATCAATTAATGCTATTACCTAATTTATTAAGGGAATATTTACCAGATTCAACAATTGGTTTCTTTCTTCACATTCCATTTCCTTCTTCTGAATTATTCAGACAGTTACCCTATCGTAAAGAAATACTCGAAGGATTGCTCGGTGCTGATTTAATTGGTTTTCATACTTATGATTATGCCGGACATTTCAATGAAAGTGTAAGGAGAATTTTAGGTTATGAGCATGTCTTTTCTCAAATTAAAACAAACGAAAGGATTGTTTATTCTGATATTTTTCCAATAGGTATAAATTATAATAAGTATTCAAAAGCTAAGAAAAATAAGAGAACAAAAAGAATAATCGGAATATTCAAGAAAAAGTTCAAAGAAAGAAAAGTAATCGTTTCGATTGATAGACTTGATTATTCAAAAGGTATTCCAAATAGGATAGAAGCATTTGAATTTTTTCTTGAAAAATATCCAGAATATATTGGAAAAGTTAGTTTGGTTATGTGTGCTGTACCTTCAAGAACGCAGGTTGACACATACACACAATTAAAGTACAAGGTTGACGAATTAGTTGGTAAGGTTAATGGAAGATTTGGAAATATTCATTGGACACCTATATATTATTTGTACCGTTCCCTGCCATTTGAGGAATTAACTGCATTATACAATCTGGCAGATATTGCAATGGTAACACCAATTCGTGACGGTATGAATTTAGTAGCAAAAGAATTTATTGCTTCCAGAACTGATTGTAAAGGGGTTCTTATACTCAGTGAAGGAGCAGGAGCTTCCCAGGAATTAGGAGAAGCAATTATTGTTAATTCACATGATAAATGGGAAATGGCTGATTCCATAAAAAAAGCGTTGGAGATGCCACTTGAAAGACAGATTAATTCAAATCGCTTAATGCAGGAAAGATTGAAACGGTATGATGTTTCACGTTGGGCAAATGATTTCCTTGACAGATTAAAATTTGTAAAGGTGCAGAGAGAAATCTTTAATACAACATATCTTGAAGGTCAATTTGAACATAAACTTATTGAAGATTATTCGAAAAGTAAACAAAAAATCCTCCTTTTGGATTATGATGGAACATTAGTTGGTTTTTCTGATAAACCGGAATTAGTAATACCTGATGATGAATTATTGAGAATAATTGAAAAATTAGCTAAAAAAAATGGTAATTCTATTGTAATTATAAGCGGCA
>JACRLY010000009.1:8180-19828 GCA_016219595.1 Ignavibacteriota bacterium
TACGATGGGAAATTGGTTTTCTAATTTGAATATAACGTTAATTGCAGAGCATGGTGTATGGATCAGGGATGTTGGGAAGGAATGGAAAACACTACACCATCTCAAAAAGGAATGGAAAAAAGAAATTTTTCCAATTCTTGAGTTATTTGTTGACAGGACACCACTTTCATTCCTTGAAGAGAAAGATTATTCTCTTGTTTGGCATTATAGGAACGTTAACCCAAATTTAGCATCTAATCGTGTTAATGAGCTTAAAAGTATTTTAGCGAATTTTACTGTCAATCTGAATATTAGATTTTTAGAGGGTAATAAAGTTCTAGAAATTAAAAATCTTGGAATAAATAAGGGTGCAGCTGCAATTAGGATGATTAGAAAACAAAAACCTGATTTTATTCTTTCGATTGGTGATGACCAAACTGATGAAGATATGTTTGCTGTTCTTGACTCTAATGCTTACTCAATTAGAATAGGTAATGAGAAATCAAAAGCTAAATTTCACTTAAAATCATATAAAGACGTCAGACTGATATTAAAAAAATTAGGAGACTACTAATATGATTACAATACAAAATTATTATGGAATTGTTGAAGATGCAGTTATTCATAAACTTTATAATATTAGTAAAAAATTAATAAACAAGAGAGTTGTTCATATTAATTCTACATACGTGGGTGGTGGTGTGGCTGAGATGTTATCTACGTTCATTCCATTGATGAATGATATAGGGGTAGATATGGAGTGGAGAATTCAATATGGTGTACCTGATTTCTTTGCAATAACAAAGAAGTTTCATAATGCACTTCAGGGAGACAGTATATCTCTGAGTGAAATTAAAAGAAAAGTATATTTATTATCAAACGAAAGATTTTCTACTTTTACAAGGTTGCCACATGATTTAATAATTATTCATGACCCTCAGCCATTGCCTTTGATTAACTATTATGTAAAAAA
The DNA here is from genome assembly GCA_016219595.1 of Ignavibacteriota bacterium. Lineage (GTDB taxonomy): Bacteria > Bacteroidota > Ignavibacteria > Kapaibacteriales > UBA2268 > XYC2-FULL-35-21. The sequence goes on from JACRLY010000009.1 coordinate 9,133, forward strand.
ACAGCCATGGATATGGCGTTGTCATATTGATTTGTCACATCCTAATAAAGAATTATGGAATTATTTAAAGAAGTTTATTTTAAAATATGATTTGGTAATAGTTTCGCATCCAAACTATATTCAAAAGGATTTACCAATTAATTATAAAATTATAAATCCTGCAATTAATCCTCTCTCTACGAAGAATATGGATTTATCAAGTAAAGAAATTGAAAGCGTACTCCAAAAATATAATATACCGACAGATAAAAAATTAATCACTCAGATTTCACGTTTCGACAAATGGAAAGATCCAGAGGGAGTCATTGACCTTTTCAAGATTGTTAAACAAAAATGTAAGGAGTGCAGGCTTGTTTTATGCGGTAGTATGGCTACAGATGACCCGGAAGGAATAGAAATTTATAAAAGAGTTCAAAAGAAAGCAAGCAGTCTTATTGAATCAGGAGATATTATCTTAATTACCGTTGAAAATAATTATCTTGTCAATGCATTGCAAAGAGCAAGTTCTGTGATTATTCAAAAGTCAATAAAAGAAGGTTTTGGTTTAACAGTAACCGAAGCATTATGGAAAGGTAAAGCGGTTGTTGCGTCGAATGTAGGGGGTATTCCCTTACAAATAACAGATGGTGTAAGCGGTTATTTACTTGACCCTTATGATATAGATGGATTTGCGGATCGAATTGTTCATTTATTACAAAATGAAAGTACTGCAAACAAATTTGGGATTGCCGGCAAAGAACATGTCAGAAAAAATTTCCTGATGACAAGATTATTGCTCGATTATATGAATTTAATGAATGATATGTTTTAATTGTGAGTTAAATTGAGTTTTTTTATATTGAGATCTTATTTGTTTATTTATGATAGAAAAAATACCTATTTGGTCAATGCTACCTTTTATTCTGATGCTTGCATCTATTGCAGTTTTTCCCTTATTTGCCGGCAGATTCTGGGATAAAAACAAAAATAAATTAATAATTGCATTAATACTCGGAATACCTACTATAATTTGGCTTCTTTCAAGTAATCTAAGCTCGGAATTGTATCATACAATGGTATTCGATTACATACCATTTCTAATATTACTCGGTGCATTGTTTGTTATAACAGGTGGTATTTTTGTAGACGGTGATATTGAAGCTAAACCGATAGCAAATACTACTTTTCTTGCAATTGGAGCAGTCCTTGCATCTTTTATGGGAACAACCGGAGCTGCAATGCTTCTCATCAGACCTTTGATTCACACAAATAAAAGAAGGGAACTGAAAACCCATACTATATTATTTTTTATTGGAATTGTTGCAAATTGCGGAGGCATGCTTACTCCTTTAGGTGACCCTCCCTTGTTTATGATGTATTTAAGAGGGGCTCCCTTTACATGGTTTCTGAAATTAGCGCCTGAATGGCTTTTTGTGAATGCAATGTTATTAATTATCTATTTTTTTGCAGACACTTATTTTTGGGGAAAGGAATCTCTTGAATCAAAAAGAAGGGAACATGAATATAAGAGACCTATTAAGATTGAAGGTAAATTGAATTTTATATGGCTATTAGGAGTAATTATAGCAGTAGCTTTAATCAATCCAAATACCTTTCCATCTTTGGGAAATAATCCCTATTTATCATTTATCAGAGAAGCTGTAATAATATTGATGGCTTTGCTATCATTTCAGTTTACAACCCACCTAACGCGAACATCAAACAGTTTTTCCTGGCATCCCATAGAAGAGGTAGCCTATTTGTTTCTTGGAATTTTTATTACAATGGTTCCCTGCCTGCTTTACCTTGAAAATAATGCGGAATTGCTTGGAATAACAAATCATACATTATTCTATTATGCAACCGGGGGCTTATCCAGTTTTCTCGATAACACACCCACTGCAGTTACGTTTTATTCTTTAGCAAAAGGATTAGTAGAGCAAGAACCGAATCTCTTCAAGAATGTTCAATTTGTTGCCGGAATTCCTGAAATATTAATGAAAGCAATTAGTGTAGGTGCAGTGTTTTTCGGTTCAATGACTTATATAGGGAATGGACCCAATTTTATGGTTAAATCAATTGCAGAGCATAGTAATATCAGGATGCCGCACTTTTTTGCATATATGTTTAAATTCTCACTAATAATTCTGCTTCCCTTATTTATTATTTGCGAATTGCTGTTCCTTTAAATTATAATAAGTAAGTACAGAACTTTGTTCTTTCGATTCATTCATTTTGAATTTTCAATTATTTTTAAGACTTTTTTGCCTTAATAAACAAAAAAAACTGAATGTTGCAATTTGAATTATTTTAAGTTAAATTTAATTAATGAAAAATCCATAAACTACATTTTCATCCTTATTAAAGGATAAAAGTGCATATAGCTTTTTGTCGGAAAATGATATAGTTTAAAAATATAAAAATGAAAATTTTTAAAATTTGCGGAGGTTTCAAATGAAAAGAATTCTATTACCCTTGTTTACTTTTTTTGTTATAATAAATTCCTATATTTCACTTTATTCACAGCCGAACACCGGGAATTTCACAATGCAATACACAGACAGAGGAATCACAAGTTTTATTTATTACTGGGTTCCTACCGATTATGATTCAACAAAGAAATATCCTTTTTTACTTGCTTGGCATGGAGCTGGTGATACAGGTGAAAATAATCGCAATTTTTTTGCCTACCTGTTAGCTCAGAGAATAAATGCTATTCTCGTCTGCCCTGATGCAAATAATATAAATGGTCAGGATGGAACATATTTTATGAATTTAACTACTGCGTCTTATAATTATACTCGTGCTACTTATAAAATTGATACTTCAAAAATTATTGTCATGGGATTTTCTTGGGGAGGTGCTTTTGCTTATCAGTTAGGTTTGTCAAATCCTGATATGTTCAGAGGTATTATAGGATTAGCACCTGCTATTGGTTCATTTGACCAAACTATGTGGAGTAATATCAAAAAATTAAGAATGGCAACAATATTAGGTGACCAGGATTTTAATTATAATGTAGTAAATTCTCTCATGAACAGAATAAAAGACAGTTCTGCAGCTTTGTTATACCTGATCAAACCAGGGGTACAGCACGTTGACAATACATATTTTAATTCGCAGGAAATTATAGTTGATCTGAGACAATGCTATGATTATGTGATTTTAAAAGAAAATTCTCCACTGATAAGTTTAAGCAGAAGTGAGATTAATTTTGATTCAACTTTCATCGGCAATCAAAAAACAATTTCATTTGATATATCAAACAGCGGCTCTGCTGACCTTATTGTGAGCAATATTGAAATTATCAATGACCAGGATACTGTATACTCTATTAACGGCATTTTAGATAATATTACAATTTCACCCGGTTCATTAAAAACTTTCGATGTGGTTTTTAAACCAAAATCAGATATTATTTATTCAGGACACATTTCAATATCATCGAATGATATTGATAATCCTACAATGACACTGAATTTAAATGGAACAGGTTGTTCATTAAGGGTTTTAATCGAAAGCTCAGATACAATCTTGAATTATGGAAGTGTTTTAGTGGATGAAACCAGGAATCTTGACTTTAGAATTTATAATACAGGAAATCAGACACTTAATTTATCTTCTATAAATATAGAAAATATTCCTGATAATGTAATTATATCACCATCTATAGATTTTCCAATTGTAATAAATCCGGCAGAATATCATACATTCTCATTTGGATTTTCACCCAAAGACACAATCAGTTATCAGGGACGAATAAAAATCACTTCTAACGCGACTAATACCCCGGTTTTATTTATTAATATTTCAGGAAAAGGATATAAATTAAGAGCAATAATTGAAAGTTCAGATTCAGTAATAAATCTTGGTAATGTAAAAACAAACGAAACAAAGAATCTTGATTTAAGAATTTATAATAAAGGAGATCTAATTTGTAATATTTCTGCAATAACATTAGAAAATATTCTTGAAGATGTTATAGTATTTCCAGCATTGGATTTTCCGATAAATATTAATCCGAATGATTATTTTACGTTTTCATTTGAGTTTTCACCCAAAGACACAATCATTTACCAGGGGCGAATAAAAATCAGTTCAAATGCCACTAATTTTCCCGACTTGTATATAAATATATCAGGGAGAGGAATAGACCCTACTTTTGTTAATGATATTTCAATTGAAAATAAATTAACAATAAACATAATTCCAAATCCTGTTGAAACTCATTCTCTAATTAATGTAAATTATAAAGGGGATAAACCTGCTGGATTAATTTTAAAACTTGTTAATATCGAAGGAAATTTTATCAAAGAATTCTTTAATAAAACAATTACATCCGGTGAAGTGAATATTGAATTAAACACAAATGATTTAGTAACCGGTGTCTATTTTATTATTGCAAAAATTGATGATAAAACAATACAATTACCTATAATTAAAAACAGATAGTGTTTATTTAAGAAACATGGTACAACAATATAAGTTAATAATTATCATAGAATTATAATTATTCTTTTTTGTAATTTAAAATATAGTATAATTAATTATTGTAATTTTTCAATAATTAATTATAATTATTCTTTGAATTTTTGAGACCTTTTTGCCTTTAATGTGTCATTGTATTTATAGATGATGTTGAATTTATAAATAAGGTGTAAAAGTTAGCATATTGTTACCTGATTAATTAAGTTTTTCTTTATAAGAGGGAGCTATGAAAAAGAATAATTATTATAATAATCAGGTTGCATTTATTTCAATTAAATTAATAATATTCACGTTATTAATAATAGCAGCAGTGGTCTCTATAACCATTGGATTCTTTTGAGAACAATTTTTTCGATAATGTTACATACTCGGGGCAGAACTTAGTTCTGTCCCCCCCCCAGATCATAATAGTATTTTTTCATTTAAGCCTTAATTATTATTATTGCATTTCTTATTTAATAATTTTCTAAAAAATTTATTACTAATATAAAATGAGAGAATCTTTGAATGACAAAAAGTCTAGGATGAATAAAATATTATCAATCCTGTCTAAAGAATATCCATTTGCTCAAATACAACTTGAATATGAAAATCCATTTGAATTAATGGTTTCTACTATACTTTCGGCACAATGCACTGATGCGAGGGTGAATATAGTAACTGAAAAATTATTTAAAAAGTATAGAAAACCAAAAGATTATTTAAAAGTACCAATAGAAGAATTAGAAAAAGACATTTATTCGACCGGGTATTACAAAGCAAAAGCCAGGCATATTAGAGCTGCTACAAAAGTAATCCTGGAAAATTTTAAGGGTGAAGTCCCGGGAACAATGGATGAACTACTTTCTCTTCCCGGTGTAGGTAGAAAAACAGCGAATGTTATTCTCGGTCATTGTTTCGATACTCCGGGTATTGTGGTTGACACACATGTAGGCAGAATAGCAAACAGGCTGGGCATGACAATGTCAATAAACGCAGAGAAAATCGAATATGATTTGATGGAGTTAATTCCTAAAAAACATTGGGTGATTTTCACTCATTATTTAATTAATCATGGTAGAAAAGTTTGTACATCAAGAAAGGCTAAATGCGAACAATGCATTGTTTCTGAATTATGTCCTTCGGCATTTAAAATAAAATAGAAAATAGTATGGCAATTAAAGTAATAACGATTGATTTTTGGAATACACTGTTCGACTCATCAGGGGGTAATGAAAGAAATAATTACCGTCTAGCGGCTTTTATAAAAGAAGTGGATAAATACGGAATTCAATTCAAAGCCGAAGATTTTAATGAAGCTATAAAAAAGTCATGGGAGTATTTCAATAATATTTGGAAGAACGATATGAGGACTCCCTCCCCTTTTGAGTCAGCTGAATTTTTCTGGAAAAACCTGAATCTTCCCTACGATAATGATTCAATTAAAACACTTTCTGAGGAATTCGGTAACGCCATTCTCGTTCATCAGCCTAAATTAATAAATGGAGTTAAGGAATCATTAAAAATTCTAAATATGAATTACAAGCTTGGGATTGTCTCTGACACCGGCTTTTCACCAGGCACAGTATTAAGACAATTAATGGAAAATAATTCAATAATTGAATATTTCGACACATTCAGTTTCAGTGATGAAACAGGTGTTTCAAAGCCGCATCCCAAAGCATTTATGACTGTTTTGAATTTGTTTGGAAGTAGACCTGATGAAGCTCTTCATATAGGCGACATTGAACAAACTGATATAGAAGGTGCAAAAAAACTCGGAATGAAAGCTATAAGATTCAAAGGAGATACGAGCTATGCACTAACACCTGAAAGACCAGAGTATACAATTGCTGATGCTGAAGCTGAGAACTGGAACGAGATATTGAAAATAATTGATAAAATTAAATAAAATTATTACGAATAATTCTTTATGAAATCACATTATTGAGAAATAAAAAAAGCCATCAAAACGATGACTTTAAATTAACTTTTATAAAATAATCATCTTACATAAATAATTTTCTTAACGCCATTGATATCAACTTCAACTTTTTTGTCACATGCTTCATTATTATCCGGGTCATAATTTACTATTAATTTATCTCCTTTATCATTCTGAATAGTCAACTTACCGGATATAAATGTTGAAGCACATTCGATTTGTACTTTCTTTTTTAAGGGTAATCCAGGTTCAATTACTACAGAAAATTCAACACCTTTTCTGTTTACACCTTCTGCAGAACCTGTATAAATGTATTCATCATCCCAAATATTAAGCGGGGTGGAATTTCCGGCAATTCTTTCTACTGTTCTTTCGGAATTCCATGTAATTGTTCCATTAGCTGTTGTAACACTTGCATCCCTGACTTCAATTGACCATTTAAATTGAAGAATTCTTTCAATTGTTTTTATTCCTGTAATCCTGTTATCATTCACATAATAATCTTCCAAACTAACAACTACTTTTGAGCCTATTTGACGGTAAGGACCAATAAATTGAGCAATAATTTTTCCTCTTCTGTAAATTCCGTCTAGACAAAGGCAATTTGTATTGCCGAAATCAATTGTTATTAATCTATTAATTGTATCAATTGTTCTGGTTGCGCAAGCAGGCAATAATGCTAGATTCGGTTTTTGAATTTCATTGACCTCATCCGCTTTACCAATTGCCATTAGAGGTGAATTTTCACCTTCATCGTCTACGAATTCGAATATTGATGAATATTCTCCTTCAACAATTGCATTGTCTTCTGCAGATTCAATATTGTCCAGGATTGGATTTGTCGAATTATTTTTACAACCGAAGAAAGTGAATAAAGCGAGTGAAATAAAAACTAAATAAAATAAAACAAATCTTTTCATAGATACTCCGATTATTTGTATAAAATTATTTGAATTTCCATTCTGCCTGTACTTTTGTATTATTTTCAAGTTCCTGGTTCGATTCTGCATATTTAAATCCAAGTTTCATAGCACTTTTAACGATTTCAAGTATCATAACAGTATCCACTCCTTTACCCCTATATTCCTTCTTTACACCTGCAAAGAGAAAATCAATTATTTCATAAGTCTTGAGACCTTTCAATAAATGAAATATTCCAAATGGATATAATTTCCCTTTGGCTTTCTGAAATGCTTTTGATAGACTTGGCATTGTAACCATAAAGCCAACCATCTCATTATTATCATTGAATACGAATTTAACAAGGTCTTTATTAATAAAGGAAATATATTTTTTTATATAATAATCAACTTGTTTTTCAGTCAGAGGTACTGTTCCAAAATTTTCCGAAAATGTATCTTCAAGCAAACTGAACAATTCTTTGCCATGTTTTTTATACTCCTTCATCGAATCATAATTGGCAATCCTGTAATTGTACCTATTTTTAATCCATTCGGTTGTTTTTAAAAGTTTTTCGGGTATACCTGTTTCATATGGAGGAGTTGAACGAAATTCAACAAAATCAATTTCTTTTTCAAATCCATACTTTTCGACCAAATCTTTATAATACGGAAAATGATAATAAGATGCAATTGTGGGAAGTTTGTCAAATCCTTCGACAAGCAAACCCTGAGGATCAAGGTCACAAAATCCATGTGGACCTGTAATTGTATCCATACCTAATTTCTTTCCCCAGTTTTCTGCAGAACGGAATAAAGTTGATGCAACTTCAAAATCATTTATACAGTCAAACCAACCAAATCGAAGATGTTTGGTTTTATATTTATCATTTTCAGGTTTATTCAATATTGCGACTATTCTACCTGCAACATTTCCATCTTTATATGCGAGAAAAAGTTTACATTCACAAACATCAAATGCAGGATTTTTACCCTTTGTGAATGTCTCAAGTTCATCCCTGTTCAATTGTGGAACATAATATTCATTATCTTTGAATAAATTAAGTGGAAATTTTACAAATTCTTTTAATTCTCTTTTTGTTTGAACTTCTTTTATTTCTACAGACATATTTTTCCCTGCCAATGTTTATGGTGTATTTGTATGTTATTATTCATTAATTAATAATAACAAAATATACAGTTAGTAATGAATCAGAATTAAAAATAAGAAAAAAATTATATTTAAACTACTAATTTTCAATTTATTGAAATATTAATAAATAATAAATTATAACAAATTCAAAATTCAATTTAATTTGTTTATATTTGGATTATATGATTTGTTAAGACGTTTTTTTTTTTTTTTTTGAATACAACAAAAATATAAATTTATAAATGGAGGAATAATGAAAAGATTAATTCTAACTTTGATTCTTTTTACAATATTTATATGTGATTTGACTGCTCAAAGCGAAGGAGGCAGGCTCGCATTTGGAATCAATGGAGGAGGAAGTAAATATTGGGGTGAATTTACAGATAACCAATTCTGGCTTCAGGGACAAGGCTTTTTAAGATATAATATATTGAGAAATCTTTCCGTTCAAACTACTTTCGGTTTGACTCAAATCAGATTTAAAACTGATGCTGATGCGTTAAAAACATATCCTGTTTATTTTGGTCAAAATGCAAGACAGGATTCGCTTTATAATAATTACAGCAAGAATATTCGTGATAAAAACATGGACAGGATTGTCACTTATGAATTGACATTTTCATATAATTTCTTTCCGTCGCAAGCTTTTGTTCCTCATTTATTTGCCGGAATAGGATATATGAGCTTCGAACCAAAAATAGGTGATTCTGGATATGAAGGGGCTACTCCAAATAAGTTTTAAATGGAAATGTTACATATAGGTTATTAGGTACAGATTATATTGATGATTTGGCAGATGAAGATTATAAGAACCAGGTATCCCCCACTCAATCTGAAGTGCAGGCAAAATATTCCGGTTCGGAAGGTAATGATAAATTATTGACTTTTGGATTGGGATTAACTTATTATATTCTTGGAGAAACGGATTATGATGGTGACGGGTTAACAAATGACCGGGAGAGAGAGCTTGGTACAGACCCGAGAAATCCGGATACAGACGGTGAAGGTTTGAAGGACGGAGAAGAAGTTGACTTTTATCATTCAAATCCGAAGAATCCTGATACTGATGGAGATGGACTTACTGATTATGATGAACCGATGAAATATAAAACGTCAAATGTTAAAGCCGATACTGATGGGGATGGACTCAATGATGGTGAAGAAATAACTAGAAAGACTGACCCGTTAAATCCTGATACTGATGGAGATAAATTACTTGATGGAGATGAAGTTAATAAATATTTAACCAATCCTTTAGACCATGATACTGATGGAGATGAGTTATATGATGGTGATGAAGTTCTGAAATATAATACAAATCCAAAAGCGAATGATTCGGATAATGACGGATTAAAGGATGGTGAAGAGGTAAGTGCATATAAGACAAATCCTGCTGCCGCAGATACTGACAATGACGGTCTGACTGACGGGATGGAAATCAGGCAATATAAAACAGACCCGGCAAATCCAGATACAGACAATGACGGATTGAATGACGGTCCTGAAATTAATGAATATGGAACAAATGCGACTATTGTTGATTCGGATGCGGATAATATAAGCGATGGTGATGAAGTTCGTAAATATAAGACAAATCCGATGTCGGATGACACTGATAAAGACGGACTTAAGGATGGTGAGGAAATAGTAACTTATAAGACTGACCCGAATGATGTGGATTCGGACAAAGACGGTCTGAAAGACGGAGATGAAGTGCTTGTGTACAAGTCTAATCCTTCGAATGTCGATTCGGACGGTGATATGCTAAATGATGGCGATGAGGTATTAAAATATAAGACTGATCCGTTGTCTACAGATTCGGATAAGGATAAATTAACTGATGGTGAGGAAGTCAACAAGACGAAGACTGACCCGGCAAATGCGGATACAGACGGTGACAGGGTGATTGACGGCGATGATGATTGTCCGTTGGTGGCGGGTGAAGCAAGTACGGTTAAGGGCAAAAACGGATGCCCGCAGCCTCCGAAGATAGGAACAAAGACTGATTTTCCGGATATTTTGTTTATCGTCAATACGGACAAGTTCAATTTTGATTATCCTGCAACGGCGTTGAACCTGGCAAAACTACTGGAATACGTTAAGCAATGTGAGGGATTGTCTGTGGCAATAGAAGGACATGCTTCGGAGGAAGGAAATAAGAAGAGGAACCAGGAGCTGTCGGAGTTGAGGGCGAAGAAGGTGGTGGAATGGTTGTTGAGCCAGGGCGTGAAGCCGGGTTCGATAAGCGGTGCC
>JACRLY010000051.1 GCA_016219595.1 Ignavibacteriota bacterium
ATAATTCTTTCTGATATTGAAATGGTGTAGATTTGATAATTTCATTTGTCAAGTTCAATATCTGCACAGTGCTTCTGTAATTTTCTTCGATTTTATATATTTTACAATCTTTAAAAGATTCGGGAAACTCAATTATATTTTTAAATTCCGCCCCTCTGAATGAATAGATACTTTGAGCATCATCGCCTACAGCCATTACATTTTCGTTTGCTCCAGCCAGTAATTTTACTATCTCATGCTGAAGCTTGTTTGTGTCCTGGTACTCATCAACCATAACATATGTAAATTTGCGGTTGATTTCTTTTTTAGCATCCTGAAATTCATTTAGCAATTTATATAAATACAAAAGCAAATCGTCATAGTCGAGAATGTTATATTTTTTCTTGTACTCGGTATATGCCTTTTCAATTTGTATAATGTTATCGAGTTCTTCAAAAAAATATGGAAAATCCTTTAGTAAAATATCTTCAATATTCAGGCAGCGATTGATTGCCAGGTTGAATATTTTTAATAATGTTTCTTTTTTGGGAAATCTCTTCTTGCTTTTGTCGAATCTCATTTGAGTCCTGAGTAGATTAATTGTATCCTCGCTGTCTCCCTGGTCTAAAACATTAAAATTACTTTCCATGCCAATTAACTTTGAGTATTTCCTGAGTGTATTTAATGAAAAAGAATGGAATGTACCGCCCGATACTCTTTCACATCTACCGTCAAGAAGTGTAGATGCTCTCCTTAACATTTCCGATGATGCTTTCCTGGTAAATGTTAAAAGTAGTATCGCTTCTGGCTGGACACCGTCTTCAACAAGTCTTGCAAGTCTGTAAACTAATGTGCGGGTTTTCCCGGTGCCGGCTCCTGCGATTACCAGTGCCGCACCATTATTATGCATCACAGCATCATATTGTGCCGGATTCAGTTCATTGTTATATGAGATTTTATAGCCAATCCTTTTTCTTGGCTCGAAATCAGTAATCCTTTTAAGTTGTATTTTCTTCAATTCTATTGGCTATAACAAATAAACAAATAACAAAGTTAACTAATAGCTCCGAGAGAATTAAATCAAATAATTAATTTCCGTTTTACTTTTTTATTATTTATTTTACAAATAATAAGGTTATTGATTATTAATAATTAGAATTATTGAAAATGGCTGTTGAATTTATAAAAAAATTATCATTTATTTTATCCTTGATTTTATTATTTGTATTATCCGGGAACCATCTTTTTGCCGATAAATGCAAAGATTATCTTGCATATTCATCACCTGAAAGTATCACTTCATTCGGTATTGATACAACCGGTCACTGGTGGGCTGTAGCTTCAAATACTTCGAGTAATAACCGGCTCGTTATTGATGGAAAGGAAATTGGTGTTTTCAGGGAAATTAAATCGCTTGTCTTTTCCAATGACGGAAACAGGTGGGGAGGATTTGTTAAAGATAATGTTCGTTGGTATGTAGTAACGAATGATACATTGATAGAGATTCCAACAAGTGATGCCGGTGAACTTGAATTCAGTCCGGATTCCAAAGCATTGGTGTATTCATATTTTGAAGGAGAAAATGAAGTTATTGTAATGCCGAACCGGAAAATTAATGTTATTAACAGGATTGGAAAGTTCTTTCCCGGTTTTGCAGGAAACACAATCTCTTTTCTCGGTGTCAGGGGAGAAGACACTGTTATAAATATTAATGGAACTGAGTCTCAGCCTTATCAATCTGTAATTCCGATGGGATATTGGCTCGACGGTCAGATGGTTTATTCAGCAAAAAACGGTGGAGTTTGGGAGGTTTATAAAAATTTCAATACGATTTCGGAATCTTATTCCGAAATTACAGAAGCTAAAATTAATGTCTATGGAACAGTTGCTGCGATAATAGCAAGGCAGTTGAGCGGGAATTATTTATGTGCAATTTTTTCCGATGAATATTATGACCCGCTTATTAGTAAACCTTATGATTATGCAAATGCACTTGTTCTGCATCCTTCTCTTCCTTTGGCTGCGTTTAGGGCAACAATCGGAACTAATAATTTCGTTGCCCTGAGCAATACGGATTATCATGGAGGACAGACTATGGGTTTTCCTTACTTTACCTATGATGGTTCTGAAATGTATTTCTTTGGATGCGATATTGATTGCTTTGCTACTATTAACGGGAAAAAATATACGATTAATATGCAGGTTGATTTGATGAATTATTATCCTATGAAACCTGACAGCCGGACAATTGCATATTCTACCAGTACATCTATGGTTGTGAAAGACCTGGAAAAAGATATGCTTTATTCAGGTATGATGGTTGACCAGGTTTCTCCACCGATTTACAATTGGAGAAACAAAAGATACGAAGCTTTGGGTTTAATAAATCAAAGATTATATCTGTTAACTTGCGAGTGGTAATTTAAATATCTTGTTTGAAATAAAAAGGAGATTGAACATGAAATCTGTGTTATTTATTATTTTTACCTGTTTCTTTTTGGTACTATACAGTTGCTCCGATTCTACAGATTCCGGCAATAATGCTATTCTAAAAATTCGATCTGAAATGATTAAGGGTACTGTGAGTATAGCTGAATTGCTTAATAAAGATATTACAATTCTCAAATCTGAAGTTGATTCATTAAGGATTAACAGGATCAGAATTTTATTATCGGAAATCAAATTTCATTCCGAATCCGAATCGAATGATAGTTCGGATAAGTTTTTCAAGGCAGGTCCATTCCTATTTGTCGGGGATTCTACCGGAACTTATTTTGAATTGACAAGTGGTCAGATACCTGCAGGTTTATATGAAAAAATTAAATTTGAAATCCATCGTTTCTCCACAGGTGAATTGGCACAATACCAAAACGATGCATCATTCGGAGATTTTGCAACTGCTGATAGATATTCTGTGATTATCGAAGGAATTTCATATAAAAATGGAAATGCTAATTCATTCACTTATAATGGAACACCAACTGCCAATCTTTCTTTGAAGTTTGAACCATCAATTAATTTGCAGGCAAATACAACGAGTAATATTTATCTACAAGTGAATCCGGTTGATTTGATTAAGAGCGGGAATTCTGTGCTTGACCCTGAAGATTCAACCAATGAAAATGATATTGATAATTTAATCAAATCAGCGATTAAAGCAATTAAAAGATAAGGTTAATTGATATTATGAGCAATCAATCCAATCAATTGAAAAATTCACTCGTTGCCTGGATTATCATCATGGTAATCGGTATTATCATGTTTTTAATACCTGTATCATTTGATGTTGAATCTTCAGAAACAAGTATAGTATTATTTGTAATGGGGATTCTCCTTGCCGGTTTAGCAATGGGTATGACTATTAATTTTTCAGTTAAATTAATAAAACAAAATTTTAACAAGCCCAAAGATTTGCCAATTGTGGAATGGTTCTTTACGCAGGAAGAATGGAATCAATATTGTATTCAGAATTTAAAATTTAGAATAAAGCAATATTTAAAATTATTCTATATTTTCTTTATTTTCATTATTGCTATTAATATTTTGTTATTTTTTACAATTTCGGATTCTGAAAATATACAACTCCCTACAGAAGAACAGATCCGATATTTGGTAAAATGAAAGGTTTTTATGCCTTGATTCCAGTGCCTAAATATGAAATTATTAAGGGACAGGAAATTGTTGAAATGTTTCAAAATAGAATTAATGTATAAAATAATGCCCTGAATTGTATCAGGGCATTTTTTCAATAAACATTTTATTTAATTAATATAAGTTTATTTGACATAAGTTCATTGCCGGTTTTGATATTGCATATATATATACCCGGTGTCAGTAATCCTCCGTCAAAAATATATTCATTTACACCCTTGTCTTTACTTTCTGTTAATTTAAATACAGAATTTCCTTTTATATCGGTTATCTGAATTGTTACTTCACCTGCCTTTTTCATTTCATAACTGATTATCGTTGAAATATTGAATGGATTAGGAGATACTTTGCTGTTTCCAATATTTAGTTTATCATCATTTACTGCAGTCAAATCATAATTGTAATTCAACAACTGATTATTTGCCCAGTCATTGTTCATCCAGTTCAGTCTTTTAAATTCGGTTAAAAAACCATCACCTGAATATTGGTATTCAGCTTTTCTGGATTCTTCCCATTCACTTGTAGTGTCATCCCAATTATAACCCATGTACTCAATTATTTTGTCATTATTGTTATATGTATAATTCGTCTTTGAATTTAACTTCAATGTACTATCTTCAGCCCTGTAATTTGTTATCTGAACAAGATGATTGTTCTCGTCATACTGATATTCAGTCTTGAATCGAGGGGATAATACACTATCTATTCTGAATTCATTTAATTGTTCTATTAACCTTTGATTCTCATCGTACTTATCGGTTCCCCTCCTGGTAATTATCCATTCGTTGTTTTCCCAATTCTCATTTGTATTAACTGATATCCTTTCAGTTGTATCATAACTCCAATTATTCCTGTTTTGATTCAGCCAATCGGTTGTATCCCAGATTTGTGTGATTATTGATTTAATATTTATCATGTTTTCATATTCAAACAAATTCCTGTTGAAATTGACCCAGGTATTTTCCTGCCATAATTGTACTGTCATTTCAGTTATTCTGTTACTGTCATTATATGTATAAAGAGTTTTTTGGAAATTCTGCCAGTTTATTCCTAAGGCTTGCTGCTTTAAGTCTTCAATTAACAACCAATTTTGATTATAAGTGAATGTATCTCTGTTTGCCGCTTTCCAATTGTCAAACTGAGTTTCCATCTCCACAACGCTGCTCAAACTATCATTTTCAAAATAGTTGTTGACATTTTTGGAAATATCCTTCCAATGGTCAGAAGACCATTCCTGTTTTATAAATTCGACCGGTCTTAGTTTTATATCATAATTGTATATCCTCTTGGATACTCCGTTCCATTGATTTCCCGAGCCTCCGAAATAGTGAGAGGTTTTATATTTGCCTATCAATCCTAAAAGGTTTTCTCTTCTTTCTAATTCTGCATCATTTTGACTGAATAGTTCCAAAGTCCAAAATGAAAATAAAAAGAATATGCATATAAATGTAAAACTTTTCCTCATGACATTCTCCCTTAAATGAATAATTTATATTTTACGTTATAAATTCAAAAAGGTTACAATAAATATTACTCATTTAATAATTTATGATAAAATAAATTCAATCTATCTATAATTTTTTCATTGTCATAATTCTCTTCCACAAATTTTACAGCATTTCCCGATATTTTCTTCTTTGTTGCTTCATCATTTAAATATTTATCTATAACCATAAAAAATTCCTCGGGTGTATTTGCTATAAAAATATTTTCTTCATGAGTTGCATTAATACCTTCCACACCAATACTTGATGTAATTATTATTTTCCCAAGTGCCATTGCTTCCAATATCTTCACCCTTGTTCCGCTTGCATACTTCAAGGGTACAACCATTATTTCTTTTGAATTAATAAACTTATGGGAATCTTCAATTTCACCTAAAAATTTTACATTTGGGTAATTAATCCTGGATGCTATACTACCGGAGTTTCTACCAGCTATATAAAATTTTAAATTTGGATATTTTTTATTTATGAGATTCCATACATTATCCAAAAACCAAAATAATCCTTCAATGTTAGGAATCCAATCGAGTGAACCTATAAAAAATATACTATTTTTTTCCGGTTTTTCTGTTTCATGATTCTGCTTATCTATATTAATACCAATCGGTAATGTTATCATAGGGACTTTACATCCTAAACCTTCTAAAATTTGTTTGTCAACTTCCGAAATTGCTGCAATTCCGTCGAACTCATTTATAATATATTTTTCATATTTTCTGAATCTTTTAGCTAATACACCCAAATACCATTTTTTAAATGGATTTTTTTCTCCATTATATCTCCTATTCCATATTACACTTTCAACATTGTGAGCTCGTAAAATTGTTTTTGCTTTAGAATATCTTCTTACTGTGTCTATGTATGGAGCAAGGAATAATGATTCAAACTGAATTATATCAAAATCATTTTCAGATAATAATTCGATTAATTTATTTTTGAAATCTTCGGAAATGAACCTAACGATATTATAGGATTTATCGGTAAATAAATTAAA
Source organism: Ignavibacteriota bacterium (assembly GCA_016219595.1). Lineage (GTDB taxonomy): Bacteria > Bacteroidota > Ignavibacteria > Kapaibacteriales > UBA2268 > XYC2-FULL-35-21. Next base: position 6,130 of record JACRLY010000051.1, read on the forward strand.
GAATGCCGGTATTGGCTTTACATCTGTGTCAACATTAACGGAAACCGGATTGAACGTATTTATAAAGTCATTATTAATATCTTTTAGATTGACATTATGCCTTTTTGTATTTACTGACATAATCCTTACTTCATTACCCGATTTTACTAATCCGTTTGATATTGAATCAACTGCAATACAGTATCCATCTTTAACAGGGTAGATTATCCTTGAAGTTAATAAAAGTATTTTCATTTTTTTAATTATGTAAACTACTAATTAGTTATTATGTTATTTCATAAAACGAAAATTAACAAATAAATAATTTGTAATATTGTTTATTAAATTTATTTATCATAAATATTGCGATTTTTTTTAAATAAATTTTTTCTTTTAAATTACATGATTGATGTAACCAAGGAAAAAAATAATGCACCGGTTTTATTTTATTTTTGTATTTACAATTCTGATTCTTAACAGTTGTAGGTATGAACCTACAAGTGTTAATGAAGTAAATATTGAACAACCGGGTAATTTTTATATTCCAATTGAACTAAACCCATTAGACTCTGTAATTAAAGTCTACTATCCGGTTGAATTTAATTATAAATTTTCTCCAGGTAAAGGTAAAGTAAAAGAAGTTCTAATTAAATTTAGTGGAAATGAGGTACCTATATATCATGGATTAGATACAATCAATAATTTTACGTTTGACCCCGGAAATTTTTCTAATGGAGAATATGAATTAACAATAAGGATAAGAGTAACAAGTGGAACAGGCAGCTATGCAGATAAAGTGGGAGCTGAAATTTACGAGTTAAATTACAAATGGAAAATAATAATTTCAAAATTTGATTTCAATTTTAATTTTGCTTGTAAAGTTGTAAAAGAGAATAATAAGCTTAAAATCAGTTGGGATAAATTGGATTATTATGGATTTAAGGGGTATTTGGTTAAGAAAAATAAAGATTTTCCTTATGATAATAAAGATTACTTTTCAGATACAATACATAATGTAAATGATATAGTTTATTATGATGATTCATTTATTGGGGGAAGATCAACCTACATAATCAAAGCAATATTTAGCAGACCTGGTTTCAATGATTTTGAAAAATATTCTAAAGTTGAAACATATACCGATTTCCCTGAAATTTCGAATTTTGAACAAACTGGATTGGAATATAAAATAAATTGGACAAAATGTTATTATACAAATAATTTTAAATCCTATTCTATTATCGATAAATATGGTAGTTCTGAGAAGGAACTATTTTCAACTGAAAACATTAATGACACTTCCAAAATTTTAAATTTTGGATTTTTCTCAAATAGACAATTTATATTGAGACTAAAGAGTAAAAAAAGTAATAAATTTGGCGAGGATTCAGTAGATTTCGGTTTTACACTTGAGCATTCTAAGAAATTTGAATCCTATAATTCCGGCTACACAATTCATAGCTATAATTCTGAACCTTATATTTATTTTAATAAAACACTAAAAGATATCAATGCTTATGATTTTAATTCAAAATCAATAATAAAGACAATTTCTTATCAAAATAGTATTAATTATATTGTATCCGAAAATAATAAATACCTAATTGTGAGGGATATAGGATACCCTTCAGAAGTAATTATTTACAAACCTCCGGTTTTTAATTCTTTCACGAAAATAAATTTTAATGATTTTTTTAACAATTGTTATGTATCATCAATTTCAGTAAGTAATAATGGTATTCTATTATTATATATTAATGATTATAAAACTAAAACAAAAAAATTAGTTACATATGATATTGAAAATAAATATATTAAATCAACCAATAATACTAATTATAACATTTATAACCTTAAGTTTTCTGGAAGCGGTAATTATGCATTTTTAATAAATGATTCATTGAATAAATTATATTTTTATAAATACATAGACAATAATCTGAGATTAATTGATTCAATTTTAGGTGTATCAACTCTTTCCAGGGCAAAATTTCTCCCATTCGAAGATAAATTAATTACAATTTATGATGGCTTGGTTACTACATGGAACTGTGAAACTTATACTCCTATTTCTTCTTATAATACAGAATGCGAATTTATATATGATATAGATAAAGTCAATAATATACTAATGGCGTCTAAAAATAATATAATTTATATTTATGACTTGACTAATGGTTCATTGAAAACAAAATTCAAATGTTATTCGGACCCAATTATTATCGATAAAACAATTATTATTAGTGGTGCTGTTTATAAACTGGAATTTTAAATTATGTATTTAAGATTAGTTTTTATTATAATTATTTTATCTAATATAAAATTGTTAGGTTTTGAAAACTCTGTAACAATATCTGCCGGGATAGGTACTTATTTAATGACCGATCTTAAGGAATTTAATAAATTTATTATAAAGGAATTTAAAAAAGAAAAAGATATTGATTTGAAAGCTGTAGATAATTATCCTTCAAACATTTTTTATGAATGTGAAATTAACAATATTTTTCAGAATTATATTATTGGAATTGGACTTCAATATCACAGTACAGGTTCGAGATTAAGTTATAAAGATTATTCTGGACAATATGCAACTGATTTTTTGAATGAAGCCTTAATGTTTAGTATTTATTACCATAAAAAGTCAATAGTTTTATTTAATTATTTTGAGATTCGACCTCTAATTTCATATAACTTGCTTCTATCTTATCTTGAGATAATTGAAAAAAATCAAATTTATAACAATATGATTCAAAATAAAATGAAAACGCATGCAACATCACATTCAATTTCAGTTGGTGCTGATTTAAATAAAAATATTTATGGACTGAAAATGGGTATCAGGATTTCATATCTTATTGATTTGAACTATTTTGCTCCATTTTTGGGTGGAGAGTATTATATTGATAACACTGAATATTATTTATCGGTAGATAAAAAGACCATTAAATCGCAATGGGGTGGTTTAAAAATTGCTTTAACCATGGAAATATAAAATTATTTAATCATAATTCTGGTTATTCTAAAAAAATCAAATACTTTATTAAATCTTCCGTTATACTTTTCTTTTAATTATTATAACAAATTATTGAAAGTATCATTTTACAATATAGGCTGTAAAGTCAATTTCGCTGAAATGTCAGAGCTTCAGGAACAATTCGAAAAGCTTGGTCATACAATTATTCCTTTTGGTGATGTTTCAGATGCAGTTTTGATTAATACTTGCACCGTTACAAGAGAAGCAGATGCCGACTGTCGAAAAGTAATTCGAAGGGCTCAAAGAGTGTCTCCAAATGCATTTATTGGTGTTATGGGATGCTATGCCCAGCTCCGAAGCGATGAAATTTCTGCCATCGAGGGTGTTGATGCTATCTTTGGAAATGAAGAGAAATACAAAATTCCTGAATTAATAGGGGATTTCAGCAAGAGAAACCAGCTTGGATTATATGTCGGTAAACTTGAACAAATCGAATTCCACGGGGCGTGTTCCTCTGATAATGTAAATCGTACACGCGCTGTTCTCAAAATCCAGGACGGCTGTGATTATGTCTGTACATATTGTACAATACCTGCCGCTAGAGGTGGCAGCAGAAGTATGAAATTTGATGATTTAAGAAATAAACTGCTTGAATTGAATAATACAGATTTTTATGAAATAATTTTATCTGGTGTAAACCTTGGAGAATATAAATCTCCTACGAATGAAAACTTTACGGATGTAATTCGGTTAATCGAATCTCTTGACCTGAAGCTTAGATTCAGAATTTCATCCATCGAGCCTAATCTTGTAAAACCCGAATTACTGGATATAGTTTCGAAATCCGAAAAAATGTGTCCTCATTTTCATATCCCGCTCCAAAGCGGTTCACCTGATATTCTTAGATTGATGAAAAGAAGATATAAACTCGATGTATTCATTAACCTGGTTCAAAAAATAAAATCTAATATTCCTGACTGCTGCATAGGTGTTGATATAATAACAGGGTTCCCCGGTGAAACTGATTCCCATTTCCTTGAGACTTATAATCTGCTAAGCGATTTACCTGTTTCTTATCTCCATGTTTTTACTTATTCTAAAAGAAATGGAACTGCTGCATCAGAATATCCGGATGAAGTTCCTTATCCAGTGAAAATCGAACGCACGCATAAACTCAGGGAATTATCTGAGAGAAAAAAGAAAGAATTTTACTTATCCCAATTAGGAAAGATAAAAACTGTGATAAAGGAAACAATCGATGAGTCAACAGGACTGTGGCATGGATGGACTGAAAATTATGTAAAAGTCTATTTCAAAATGAATGAAACGAATCCTGTGGAAAAGGTCAAATTGAAAAGTTATGAAAAAGATATTGTTATTGCTGATATAATTTAGTACTTAATATAATTTTAGCAAAGATATTACAATGCTATCCTGCCAATATATCTGGATAATTTATTCAAATTCCTCATTATTATTTTCTCATCTTTCTTCTTTAAAATGCTTTCTTTGACTGTTTCTACCATTAATTCTAAATGAAGTTTTTCCTTTGCAAAAAGATACTTTTCTCTAAACTCAGTATTCTCCTGTTCTTTATTTCTGTATTCTTCGTAATTTGTTTCGTGAAGATTTCTATTATTTTTTTTGGATGTTGTAATTGTCATCACTATCGCTATCTCGAACTAACATTAGAGTGTTTTCACTTGTGTAAACTACATGTGAATTAATTGATTTTGCTGCTCTTTCAGGGGCTGTCCTGAAATACTCTATTAAATCATTTTCATCCATATCAATAGTATCTAAATACACCTGGTTTTTCCACTCTCTTACTTCATTTAAGGATTTTGATGAATAAATATCAGTATTTTTGTCAGTTTCCATTTTCTTTTTCTCCAATTAAATTTGAAGGATTTAGTAAAGTTATTGGATAAAAATATCCTTCTTTTTCATTAACGAGTCTGACTTGATATTGTTTTTTAAAATTGGCAATATGTTTGATGTTCCATGACAATAAAATATCAATTTGATTGATTGTTACAATTGCTATATGTCTTGCATCATCAATTGAATTAGGCGGGAGAATTTTGGCTTCGATATATTTATTAGCTAATTTAAGTACTTCATAATTTAAAAATAATCTAATAAAGCCCTTACCATTTATTACATTTAGTAGTTTTAACTTTTTTGTTATATCATTAGTTTTATTTATTTCTTCATACACAATATCAGAAATGTAAATTTCATAGTCATCAATATAGTCTTGAAAAAACTGAACTGTTATATCGCGATAGGCAGGTGAATCATCTGCAAAAAGAAAATTAATTATTGATGTATCCAAATATACTTTTGGTTTTTTCATTTTTTATTCCATTTTCAGATAATAATGCTTATCTGCTTCTTCTTTTGTAAAGTTATCAATAAAATTTAAAAATTCATTCTCGCCAATATTATTCATGAAATTTAATGCAGAAAACATTCTTTCCTGCATTGTTCCTTTTGGAAAAAAGAAATTCGAAGCTTTCCTGTAATTTTGATATACCATTTGATTTACTTTTCTTTGCGCTGAATTTATTTTCTTTTCTAACCAATCAAGATTTTCAAGGCTTTTGTGGCATGCTGTTGCTCCTGTTCTTATTAATGTTGCATCTATCTTTGAAGTTACATTCATTATCTCATCGTAATTATCCTTGATTTGTTTTCTTGCTTTCTCAAAAACTTTTTCAACCTCGCTGTCAAATAAAATATGCTCAAGGTCTTTTTCAATATCTTTGAATTTCTTTGTAAAATAGATTGGTTCAAGTTTTTGTTTGCCGAGAAATTTTTGAATATATGTATCGATAAATGAACCTGAGTGCCTCGGGAATAAAGCAGGCATCTGTACATCAAAATATTCATACAGTTCTTTTATTTGAGTTGAATAACCGATTTCACTCGGTCCGCCGATATAAACTGCAGTCGGTAGTATAAAATCCTGGAATACAGGTCTCAGCAATACTGCAGGAGAAAATTTATGTGGTTCTTTTTCTACAATAAATTTTAATTCATCATAACTGAAAATCAGGCTTCCCGATTCATATTTTCCCGGCTGGTCAATCGATTTATTTATTTTGTAGCGGTTCTTTTCATTGTGTAAAAAAACATTGATTTCAAATGCTTTTGCTTGTATATGATAACCGGCTTTTTCTATCTTATTATTTACCTCTTGTATTATATTATGCGTATTGCCTATATGTTCAAGTTCCCTCCCGACTAATTTCCCGAATATTCCACTCTTTCTTGCTTCAGATGCTTTAATAAATAATAAACCTTTTTCGGCAAACCAACTGTTCAGGAGTTTTATAAAAGCATCATTCCATGATTCACCCGGCAAATAATTACTCTTCAATTTATCGATAATCTTACTTTTATTCTTTGATTCAGGAAGTTCAATTGTTAATTTCTCTAATGCACTGATAATCGTATCATTGAATTTCCTTTCAGAAACACATGTCCTGTCTTCTTTTGATAAACCTTCCATACATGACAGGTGAACGATTTCATAATCAATATTATAAATTACAGATTGTGATGCCTCGAGATTATCATGGTCATTGTCTTCGACCCAGAATACAGGAACAAATTTGAATTCGGAATACAGTTTTTTAAATTTTTCTGCAACATTAATAGCCGTTAATATTTTTATCGGAGTATATAAAGGTCCACCAAGGAAACCTACCTGTTGTCCTGTAACTATTGTTAAAGTGTTTGATTCAACCAATGCATCAAGGTTTTGTCTTTGAATTTTATTGAACTCGATTGATTCTGAAGATTTCTCAATTATTGATTTTATATGGTTCCTGTTATTGTAGTTTTCCGAAATTGTTTTTAAATATTCGGAATTCTCATAGATTTTTTTATTAGCAGGAAATCGAATATCAAAAAATGGATTATTGTTAATAAAATCAATAAACAGCTTAGAATAGCCGGGCAATTTATCGTAATCGTATGAATGATTAACCATTAATGAATATTTCTATTAAAATAAAAACAAAAATAAAAAAAAAGGCGGATAAAATTTACCCGCCTCTAGAATTTATATTAATTATATAATTACTTCACTATATTCATTGCCTTGGTAATTGTTCGATTTCCTGACCTTAAAGTATAAAAATAAGTTCCTTGAGTTAATTCTTCTGAATCAAATGAAACATTATAAGTTCCTGCATCCATCATTTTATTAACAAGCTGTGTAACTTTCTGCCCCATCGAATTATATATATCTAAATTAACAAAATTTGAATTTTCAATTGAAAATTTTATATTGGTAATACCAGATACAGGATTAGGATAATTTTGTTCCAAATTAAGTGGTGCAGCATCTCCTTTATGTTCAATAACAGCTGTTTCAATACTACCCCAAAATATACAATCAAAATTCTGTCTTATTTTCACATTATTTAATGGGCGAAAAGTCTGATCGTTTGGGGGTTCCCAATATCTATGCCACTTAAAAATTGATTCTACTGTATCATTATTATTATTTTTTCTAACATGTACACCATATGTTTGTTCTTTTGGCAGTCCCCATTCAAATCCTCCAAGAAAACGTACTGTGTCAGTTAGATTTGTATTTGTAGGTTGTATAAAATAACCGAAATTTGAACCTGCCGGTATTTCAATTGGGTCATTTAATATTAGTTTGTACCAATCTAATACAAATTGCCCTCCATTATCTTTTAATCTTGTATTTATGGTATCTTTATTAAGAAAAATATAATCGTTAACTAACAAATCGAATTTATTATCATCATTAGCTTCAAAGTAAAATCCTGGCCAATTTTGTTGTCCCATTTGCTCGTTTTTTACTGAAACAAGTAATAATGCAAAATCGCTTTTAACATCTGGCCATGCATTTATTTTAAAAATTGGCAAATAAATTGAATCAAGTCTGAATTTTTGTTGCAAAGGAGCAACAAATTGTCCAAATCCTGTAGAAGTTCCATATTCAGGACCTAAGAAATTAGGAAAATCATACCATCCGGTAAAAACCCAACCTGGTTGTTGTGTATTAGCATTTGGTGGATATATGAAAACTGAATCACTTGTGTCACTTAAAGTCCTAATAAAAACATCCTGTTCAGCTAAAATTAAATCTAATCCCCCTTTTTTTACCAATGGTCTTATATCAATGTTTGATTTTCCATAATTGTTTATTACAAATGGTTTTGAAATCTCTTTAGCCATCGAAGCTGTATATTGTTTCATCATACCATCTCTAGTTGTTATCATAACTTTTTTTTCAGCGTATGTGAAATTATAAAGTATTGCTATTGCTAATAATGCGTAAATTAATTTCTTCATTTTTTTTACTCCAATCGATTGTAAATAATTAATTAATTAAATTTCTTTTTTCCTATTTTGTATATAGACTATTCTTTATATAATAAAGTTACAATTAATTATAATTTTTATTGTAATTAAGATAGCAAAATTACTAAAAAATATTATTATATCGACTGTTAACAATGAATTGTTATCAGTTTCGTTGAATTTGTTTTATTTTAGGAAATATTAGGTCTATTATGAGTGAAATGATTACGGAAGCTATTGTAAAACAAGAATTAAGTGGTATTGCCGACCCTGATTTAGGGTTGACATTATATGATTTGGACGCAATTAAAAAAGTAAGAATTGAAGGGAAGTTAATTGAAGTTTTTCTCGAATTGGTACAGCCTATCCAATGGACAGTACAAAAAATCAATGATGCTTGCGTTAATGTAATCAATTCCATTGCTCCAGGTTTTGACAGCGAAATTTCATTCAGTGAAAAGCCTTCTAATACATCAGAAAGACAAATTTTAAAAAATATAAAAAATATTATTGCTGTTGCCTCCGGAAAAGGCGGGGTAGGCAAATCGGCTGTAACTTCAAACCTTGCGGGTGCTTTGTCCCTAATGGGAGCCAAAGTGGGTGTCCTCGATGGAGATGTATACGGTCCAAGCCAACCTACTATGTTCGGATTGGAAAAACAGCCGATTAATGCAGTCGAAACACCCGACGGGAAAGTCATCGCTTATCCCAATGAGAAATTTGATATAAAAATTGCTTCGATGGGATTCATCCTGCAGAGAGACGAAGCGGCAATTGTGCGTGGTCCAATGCTGGCAAGCTATTTCTCAATGTTGTTCGAGCAAATCGAATGGGGACCATTGGACTTTCTTCTTTTCGACCTGCCTCCCGGCACAGGTGATATTCAATTAACTCTGACACAGAAAATTCCGTTAACAGGAGCTGTGATTGTTACAACACCACAGGAAATATCTCTTGCCGATGTCCGCAGAAGCATTGCTATGTTCCAAAGAGTGAATGTTGATATACTCGGCATTATTGAAAACATGAGTTATTTTGTTCCTCCCGACATGCCCGATAAAAAATATCATATCTTTGGTCAGGGTGGAGGAAAAACTGTAGCTAAAGAAAACAGTATCAAATTACTTGGGGAGGTTCCGCTTGATATCAGGATGAGAGAAGGAAATGACAGCGGCAAGCCAATTGTATTCGAAAATAATGCACAAGCAGGAGTCTTTAAAAATATAGCTGCAACTATAGTGTCGGAAGTTCGGAAACTGAATTATTCTAAGATGGAATCGGTCGAAACACAAATTTCAATATAGATTTTATGCCTGGTATTGAAAATAAAGTAAATGAACACCTTATTAAATTACGTCCCTATCTTCAGGAAGACAAGGGCGATGTAGAATTTGTCCGGTTCGAGGAAGAAACTTCAGTGCTTGAATTAAGATTTCTTGGCAATTGCAAAACCTGCCCTTTGAATATTATGACTCTCAGAGCCGGTATAGAACGATACCTATTGGCAAGAATCCCAGAAATCCGTAGAGTAGAAGCAGTCCGGTGAATATAGAAAAATTCATTATTATATCAATTTTCGTAATTAATCTGATCATTAAAATATAAAGCAGATTTTTTATCAGCAAAAATTATATTAATTTTGTAATTCTATCCCGGGCAGATAGTTCAGTCGGTATAGAACGCCTGCCTTACAAGCAGGAGGTCGGGGGTTCAAATCCCTCTCTGCCCACAATAGCAGAAGTGGCGGAACTGGCAGACGCGCTGGACTCAAAATCCAGTGGGCTTTAAAACCCGTGTGGGTTCGACTCCCACCTTCTGTACGATATACATTTAAGTATTTATTAGTAATTTCAATGACTAATGAATACTTTTTTTTTATGGTTTTGACAGATTTTTTGACAAATTTTAAGAAATCAATATTGTTGTCTAATCTTAATGTTGAATTGACTAAAATTGAAATTATTTAATTTTCAAGCTTATAAAACCTTTTAACTGGTGCAGCTTCGCCCTCGAGAAAACCTTCAACAAATACATCCACATGATTGTCAGTCAGCATCGTTACATCGGTATTCCTTACAGCACCCATGAGTCTACCGATTTCTTGTAGTAATCTATGAATATCTTCTTCATGTATTTTTCTGATATTACTAATTACGGTATCTCCCCTGTGGATAACTGTGAAATGGAGTGATTCAAGTATTCTGGTGATAGCTTTAGCCCTTCGCTCCTTTCTTACCTGGTCTGCCGCACCACCTCTGAAGTGAAAATTAATATAATTATTATTTACTTCATTACTTGCCAAGGAATCGAGACGGGAAAAATGATACCCAAGCCTTGAAAAGAAATTTACATAATTGTCAGAAATAAGTGCGTAACTTCTCGAGCCAATGTCTCTTTCTGCTTTGTGCGGGTCTGACAAATTTGTCATCATTATATTTAAAAATCCTTTTGCATCAATTGAAAGTGGGCCTCCCCATTCAATACCGGGTGTTGTCATACCTTTAATTAATGAAAGAAATGGTAAAGATAAAATCTCATCAACCCTCACTGAATTATTGATAATATCATTTTTGATTCCTCCACCGAGGTCAATAACATAAATATTCAATGGTACTTCAAATTTCAGCTTAAATGTTTTGCCGCTGTCCATTCTGGCTGTCTCATAAAATGCAAACATCTCCTTCATAGAGACTTCGTGAGCGAATCTGATAACATCGTGGAAAGTCTGGCAATATTCAGGTGAAAATTTAGCAGAGTTCGGATTCGTTAAATTCAGTTTGAATACTATCTTTGAAACGCCATGCCAGAGCCTGTAGAGTGGGCTTTTCAAAAACAGATTATCGCTCTCTTTGATTTTATCCGATACCTCAATCAGCTTATCTACTCTGCCTTCAAACACCTTGCACTCATCAGCAAACATAGTTACTTCACTTCCGTTGTTCAGAATATCAGTCCCGTTTAGTGTATTTGTTATTACAGGTGTATTCTGTTCCCTTGCTATAATTGATAAGTGGCCTGTCGTACTTCCAACATCTGTTATAAATCCTGATGCTTTATGTATTAGACTTGTGAATTCAGGCAGATTCTTTTTTGATACAACAATACTTCCCTTTGGAAAATCATTAATATCTTTTATATTATTAACTACAAAAACTTTCCCTGTGGCAATTCCTGTACTGGCACAATCCCCATGATTAATCAAAATCTTGTATTTCCGGTCAAGTATTTTTAATTCATCTTTATCAATAAAAATATCTTCTTTTTTTCTTTTTGATTGAAGTTGCCTGGCTTGCAATATCATTATTTTATCATTTTCATCTATTACCCATTCGATATCCTGGTCGTATCCATAATGGTTTCTAATTCGGGTGGCATAATCAGCTAATTCCTTCAACTGATTTTCATTTAAACATGGAATAACCGATTTATTATCTAATTTAATCTTTTCTACACCATCTGTTGATTTTGGGCTTTCTTTATAATCCTGCACACCCGGAGTAAAACCGATTAAGTTAAAATTATTTTGTTTGTCAAGAATAAATGATTGTGGCGATACTCTTCCCGAGACAGCCACAGTACCAAGCCCTTTGACTGCATTAATTATTAAAACATCTTTTTTATGAATCGGATCAGTTGTAAACATAACACCTGCAGCTTTAGCGTTTACCATCTTCAGGCATCCGACACTCATTGGCATGTCTTCATCCCTTAATCCTGATATGTATCTGTAAACAACAGACTGGGGAGAATATTTCGATATTAAAACTTCGTACACTGCATCAACAAGATTTTCCCTGCTGACATTTAAAGCTGAAAAATGAAGGCCTGCAAATGAATAATTGGCACTATCTTCACCTATTGCACTTGAACGGACAGAAACCAGAACATTATTTGATATTCCGAAATATTTGTCATAAGCATCAAGTATTATCTCTTTTATGTGATTTGGTATCGGGGTTGATATAAACAATTCCTGGGCTTCCTGGCATGCCTTTGTTACTTGTTTAATATCATCAAAATCAATATCATAAAATATTTCATCTTTTCTTTTACGTAAATCCCTGTCTATCATTATGTCTTCGAATAATCGAACTGTAAGGCAGAATCCATCAGGAACAGGAATTTGAAGTTTCCTTTTTATCTCACCGAGATGGCTCATCTTGGTTCCTATTTCGAGAGACTGTTCATCTTCGACTTCATTCAATGAATAGTAATAAGGAATATTATCATCTATCTTTTTCACTTTATCACATACCTGGCAATTATAATCGGGGCAGTCCCAACCTTCGGGACACAATATCCTCGGTGAAAGAATTTGATTTCCTTTTTCTTCTATTTCCTCTGTTCGTGTTATAAGCTGTTGATATTTTCCGCTGCTTAATATTACAAGATGTTTAGCAATATCGTAAGCCGAGTCTATCAAATTTCCATAAATATTATTAGCAAAAGCTTTTGAAAATATTTTAATTTCGCTCATATATTTATGAGCCTCATCATTCGAAGCAAGAAGTCCCTGAAATTGCTGAAACTTCTTTTTGAAAGTAAGTTTACTCTTACTCCTCGGTGTAAACAATATTTTCAGAAATTTAAACATATAACCAAAATAACATAATCATTGTTAGCATTCAAAAAGAAAAAAAAAGCCACCTTTTATTTCGGCAGCTTTTATAGTTTCTTAAAGTATCATATTAGTGTTTGTTTATTAATTCCGGATCAAATCCCATTTCTGATTTTTTTAATTGATAATAGCTGACGACTAATTTCCATAATACCATTGTGGTCATAAATATTGCAGCTCCTACTACCACATAACCCGAAACATCGTTAAGTAAAGGCATACCAAGAGGCTTTTCTAATTGTTTAATTACAACAGAACCTCCGGCAACAATAATCATTATTGCAAATAATAACCTAATACCATAACCACGAACATACTTGGTTGCAGTAGAACCGAAAATCGCACCGAATGCACCGCCAAAAAACATGATTACGGCAGCAATGAGTTCCACTCTACCTTTAATAGCATAAGAAAAACCACCATAAATGGAAGTTATTAACACATTGAATAAATCTGTTCCAACGGCTATGACAGTGGGTACACCCAACAAATAAATCATGGCGGGCATCTTGATAAAACCGCCGCCAACACCGAGAAATCCCTGCAATACTCCTGCTATAAAGAAAATTACAAACACTATCCAGAATGATACAGCTTTAATTCCTGATGCTTTAAATGAAATCATTGGGAATAGTTTTAAACCTTGTAACCGTATTGGAAGAGCAACCTTTTTCTTCTTTTGAATTTTTGAGATGTGGGTTTCCTGTGGATTGTCAGTTCTTTTTTCTTCCTCTGACATTCTTTTCTGAACGACAAAATAATCATAGAGCATAAAACTGCCTAAAAAAACGAGAAGGATTATATAACTCCACCTGACAATAACATCGAGTCCCTCACCTCCATAAGTTTTTTTCAGGTACATTATTATTTGTGCTCCGACTTCAACTCCAATTACAGAGCTTAATATCGAATAAATTCCAAGCTTCCAGTCAACATTTCCCAAACCGCTGTGAATTTTGGTTGCCACAATTGATTTGCCGAAAATGTGTGTTATATCCGTACCGATAGCGTAATCCATCGGGAAACCGAACATGTTCAATGCAGGAGTAACTATCCATCCTCCGCCTACACCAAAGAATCCCCCAAGAACGCCTACACAAAAACCAATGACAAATAATAAAATAACATTAAACTGGATTTCTGCCACAGGCAGATAAATGTTAAAAATATCCATGTTTTCTCCGTCTATATTTTTATTCTATTCTTCTTTTGTTACGTGCCCTGACGGCTTGATAAACAGGCTTACGATATATGTAACAATCACACCAAGGATTACTATTGAACCAGTCGAGATGACGGCAAAAAGTAATCTGTTGTTGTTGTAAGTCTGTGCAAGAAACAGATTCAATCCGGTCAGTCCTTCGACTTTTACAGTCTTATTTAACTCGGTAGCTGGTTTGCCTTCGGCAAACAAATAACCAACATTTGCGGCTAAGAAGCATAATAACAGAAGGCAACGGCTTATTAATTTTTTAATCATTTAACACCTTGTTGCATAAGGAAACTATGATGAACTCTAATTTTTCGGCTTGATAATAATATTTTAAATTACATACAATTACCAATTGTACTACTCTCTACAAATAATTGTTATTTTAGTGATAAATTTTATACATGGAATCAATTGTTATGAATATTTTTCATAATATTTTTAATAAATCTAATCAGTATGAAGCTGATACTAAACAGCCGTCAGCTCATATTGAAAAATTCAACTCATTTAGTTCCATTCTTGAATCAAATAACCGGGCATTAACAATAATCAGTGACCTGGAGGAAAAGACATCTGGTGATTTTATTTATGACATCAATTACATCAACATTGCAATAGATAATTTAAATAATATTGTTGAAAGTCTGATTGATAATCTCAAAAGTCTTGGAGGAAAAAAATATGAAATACTAAAATCTAAAAATGATATTATAAAAAAAGAAATTCTGAAAGAATTAATTTTAAAGACTGATATTCCCAAAGATGAGTTCACAATTCCAATTTCAAACCTTGATAAAAGTAAAGCTTCAAGTGTGGGAAGTAAAAATGCACAGATTGGAGAATTAAAGAATAAATTGAATATGCTCGTACCTGATGGTTTCGCAATTTCAGCCTGGGCTTATAAATTTTTCCTCGATTCAAATGATTTGCAAAATAAAATCACAAATATTTTGAAAAAAGTAGATATAAAAAATTATCGTGACCTTGAAAAAGTTAGTACTGATATTTCTTTATTGATAATAAATTCAAAAATTCCGGAAATATTATCTAATACTATTTTAAATTCTTATGACAATCTAATAGAACCTTTTTTGCTCAACGAAATCGAAGTTTCTTCAATTAAAAATCTTGTTTCAGTGCGTTCAAGTGCAATCGGTGAAGACACTAAGTTAAGTTTTGCCGGACAATACTCAACTTGCCTTGGAGTTAGAAGGGAAAACCTGATTGAATCATATCTAAAGGTAATAGCAAGTAAATTCAGTCCAAAAGCTATTTATTATTTCCTAAGTCATGAATTAACAGAATCGGATTTAGCAATGAGTGTCGGATGTGTTTCAATGGTCAATGCCCGTTCAAGCGGAGTGATTTACACATCAAATCCGATTAATCCTGATGATAATACTATTCTTATTAACTCAATTTTTGGATTAGGAAAACTTCTTGTAGATGGAACAATAACTCCTGACCAGTTCATATTATCCAAAACGAATTTTGAAATAATAAATATATTCCCTGCATACAAAGAAATGAAATTGGTATTGAACATAAATGGAGATGTTTCGATTAAGGAAATACCAGAGCCGAATAGAAATGATTTGTCTGTCAATAAGGATGAAATCAGAAAATTAGCAGAATTGGCTTTTAAAATAAAAGAGCATTATGGTTCACCACAGGATATTGAATGGGCAATTGATGAAAACAATATACCATACATTTTACAAACACGCCCATTAAAAGTCATTAAAAAGAATATCCAAAAACAAATTATTGATAATTCTAACTTTCATGTGTTACTAAAATCCGGTACTTCAGCATGTCCCGGGGGAGGTATTGGTATTGTTCATCATGTAAAAAGCACGAATGACTTTACTTCAATTCCCGAATCAGCTGTAATTGTTTCGGAACATCCTTTTCCGGGCATAATTACTGCACTTAACCATGCTTCAGCTTTAATAACAAAAGTGGGTGGAGTGGCAAGCCACCTGATTACAATAGCACGTGAATACAGAATCCCAACTATTGTTGGTTTCACTGAAATCGAAAAACTTGTGAATGGAACTATTATAACAGTTGATGCAACGAATTGCATTATTTACGAAGGCTCAAAAAATGAGTTAGTTGATTCATTAAAATCCGAAAATGATATTGATGATGAAATTACTTCTTTTAATATTCTTGAAAAAATATCAGGAAAGGTTGTTCCGATAAATCTAACTGATTCACGCTCACCTGAATTTACAATAGAAAATTGTAAAACTATACATGATATTCTAAGGTATGCCCATCAAAAAGCTATTGAAGAAATGTTTTCAAGTGCTAAAAAACTGAAAGGTGAATCTATCCCTTATCATTTGAAAAGCGATATTCCACTTCCTGTAGATATTATCTCAATTGATGAATCATATCAAACCGATAAAAAGAGAAAAATAAATTTGGATAAAATTCAATCAATACCCTTTAAATCATTCTGGCAAGGTATTGAAAATATAGGGTGGACATTGCCTCCGGCTGCACCTGATATGAAAAGTTTCATGACTGTTGTGGCAACCGATATGACTACTCAAAAGAAACCAGGATTTGACGAAAAGAGTTATGTGATAATTTCAAAAGAATATATGGTTTTATCATTGAGAATGGGTTATCATTTCTCAACCATAGAAGTTATGTGTACCGAAATCCCGAATAAAAATTTTATTAAACTATCATTCAAAGAAGGTGGAGCTTCTTATGAAAGAAGATTGCGCCGGGTAAGACTTCTCGATTCGATTTTGACAAAACTGGGATTTGATTGTAGAAGTAATGGAGATGCTTTTGGGTCTGATATTTCTTATCTCGAAAAGGATGTTTTACTAATTAAACTTTTTGAACTCGGACAGCTCACTATGCTGACTAAACAGCTTGATATGGCTTTGAGTGATGATTCTGAAATGGAATCTTATAAAAATGATATACTAAAAAAAATCAATTAGATTTAGGTGGAAAATGAAAAATTTTCTTTTGCTGGTTGACAGAATAAGCAACTTTTTTTTCAGAAAAAAATTTACACCCTTTCTGATTTCAATTTTATTCTTCATTATTTTTGGAATTGCTTTTTATTTAATTTTTCTCGATTCGGAAGCAATCAAAGAGCAAATTAATGATGACTTCAACCAACAGCAGCTAATTCTTGCAAGGCAGTCATCTGCCCAATTTGAACTGTTTTTGAACAATCTTGAGATTCAACTCAATAGCCTTAAATGGTTTGCCGAAGATACCGAAGGTAAAATTCGCAGGGTGGCTATGCTAAGTGTTTTAAAACAAAATACTGATATGGGTATTATTGACATAGGGCTTTTAAACTCGAATTGGAAGTTGGTTGAATATTTTAATAATGATAGTTTTCCAAAACTCGATTTGGTAAATATTAACAATGAAATTATTAATAATCTAAGCGAGAGAATGTCGCTTTCCCCGCTTACAGTAATTCGTGTAACCGGGGGAAAAATTTTTATAATCAGTAATATCACTATTCCATTAAGAACAAATGGAAGACTAACCGGATTACTGTTTGCCAGGCTTGATTTATCAAAACTGTTCACAAAATTAATCGGTAATGTGAGGTCAGGCAAAACCGGTTACACCTGGGTTATTGATGAAAATGCAATTGCACTCTATCACCCGGAAAAAGATTTTATTGGAAGGAATATCTTCGAAGCCCGGCGTGAAAAAAAACCTTATGTAAATTTCACGCAGATAAATAGCATCATGAAAGATAAGATGATGAAAGGCGAGGAGGGTACAGGGATTTATGAAAGCTGGTGGCACAGGGACTTAAAAGGAAAAATAATTAAATTAATTGCATTCACTCCGATAAAGAATAATGCACTCGACAAAAGAGTCTGGTCTATTGCTGTTGTTGCACCAATCAGTGAGGTTGCAGAAGCAATTGATAAAGCATATATCAGGCATCTCGGGGCAGAATTATTCATCGCCGCTGGAATGGTTCTTTTTGCTTTTTTCTTTGCCGCATACCAAAGAAAAATTTCTGAAGGTTTAAAGGAACGTGTCACAGAACAGCAGGAAATTATTACAAGTATTTTAGAAAACTCTCTTGATGCAATTATTTTTACTGATAAAGATAATTTAGTACGAGTTTGGAACAAAGGGGCAGAAAAAGTTTTTGGATATACATTCGATGAAATGATTGGACATTCTTTCCGCAGATTAATCCCAAGCGAAATTGATGCTGATGAGGAATTAAAGTTAATAAATGAAATGGTAATAAAAAATGGTTATATTTCAAATTACATTTCCGAAAGAGTTACCAAGTCAGGTAAAAAAGTAATGGTGAATATCTCGAAAACACTAATAAGTTCTCTCAAAGGCGAAATTCTTGGTTACTCGATAATAGTAAGAGACGAAACCGAAAAAAGAGAGCTTGAACAAATGATGTACAACACCGAAAAACTTGCCTCAATTGGCACTCTTGCAGCAGGGGTTGCACATGAAATAAATAATCCTCTTGCTGTAATACTTGGCTTTACAGACTTACTCGAAGATAATTTCCCTCCTGATTCACAAACTTATAAANNNAAAATTGTTGAGAATCTACTTGGTTTTGCTCGTATTACAGAAGGTCTGGAAGATAAATCCGATGCAAAAACCTGTATTGAAACTGTTGGCACTATCGTAAAAAATACTCTTTTTACATCAAAAATACATTTGAATATTAATATTCCTGATGGCTTGCCATATATTAAAGGTGATTCCCGTGAGTTTCAGCAGGTTATTTTTAATTTGATTAATAATTCTGTTTCTGCAATGAAAAAGACCGGAGGCGGAAATATTAATATCTCCGCTTATGAATCGGGGAAAAATGTAAATATAGAAATTGCCGATACAGGTGAAGGTATATCAAACAGAATAAAACAGAAAATATTCGACCCTTTCTTCACAACAAAAAAAGTTGGAGAAGGTACAGGTTTGGGTTTATCTTTGTGCTACGGTATTGTAGCAAAATTCGGTGGTAAAATTGATTTCAGAAGTGTTTCTGCAGAAGATTATCCCGGAACTCAGACCGGAACTACTTTTATTATTACGATTCCTAAAATAGAAACTGAATAAATTAAAATTGGTGAAAAAATGAAACAAAACATCCTTGCAGTTGACGATGAACCGGATTTACTCCGCCTCCTTGAAAGGATTATTAAGGAAAAAACTCCTTATCAAATTACAGTTACAAATAATTCGCTCGAAGTGCCAATGATGCTTGAGCAAAACGAATACGATATTATTATCACCGACCTTAAAATGCCCGGAATGGATGGACTTGATATACTTAAATATGTCAAAGACCATAAGAGATTTGAGCAGGTAATAATTATCACTGCATTTGGTTCACTTGAAACTGCAATGGAGGCACTTTCCCAGGGTGTTTACGATTATATAACCAAACCTTTCAAAAAAGAGCAAATTATTTTCACTGTTGACAGGGCTATGAAATATCAGAATAATGTACTTGAATCTCTGAAATTTTCAGAACTTTTCAATATGCCACTCGATGAAGCTGTCGAAGCATTTAAAATTGAATATAATAAGCGAAAATCTGATTAAAAGATGTAAAGCGTTATGATGGTTCTACTAATACAAATAAAATGTATTTCTTTAATGTTAAGATATAAATAACAAATTTATTTTTTATTTCTTCAAATTTTATTTAAAAAAAATAATTTTGATTGAAAACAAGAATAAAAGCCATGATATTAGGATATTTAGAAATAAAAAGATATATTAACGTATAATAAGTTATATTTTACCCAGACCACAAAGAATTTAATTCTAATTATATAAAAAGTTTTGACAATTTATATTAATTCAAAAAAAAATAATTAAAATAAATAATACTGTAAATTATTTTAATATAAGGTATTACAAACTATTGGTTTTATTTAGTTTCATTTAGATTTAATAAGTTTTACTATTTTCACTCCCACCTTCTGTACAAGTGTTATTGGTTAATTTAAATATACAATACCATAACTTTCATCACTAATTTAACACTATCCGGGAGTGTTAAAAATTGGGGTTTAATATTTGAGCTACTTTAAAATAATAATTTTTCCATTTAAAAATAGTTCTTTTCCTATAATTTTATAGAAATAGATTCCATTCTGTAAATTCGTTGCGTTTATTTGGATTGAGTGTTTTCCTATATCTAAATATCCTCTATAAAAATTAATAACCTCAGCGCCTAATTCATTATAAAGAAATCCCTCAACGAACTGTGGTGTATTAATCTCAAATTCGATATTTGTCATTTCTCTGAAAGGATTAGGATAAGGTGGAAATATATTTTCTTTTGAAAATGGAATAGCATTTATTTTCTCGAAATCGTTAGAGGTTATGTGACAAAACAAATTTTTATTTTCAGAATCAGAACTATAAAACACCCACCAGCCATTATATTTATTATAATCAATTAGTGAAATATTCAAATTACCAATTATGTTTTTGAATCCATTCAAGCTATTCCATGTTATACTCCCATCTTTAGTATAAAGCAGAGAATATGTTTTTTTGTACCAATCGTAAACAACGCATAATCCATTCAAGCTATCTGAGAATGCATAACTATATGCTTGATAAGTATCTGCCTTGCCGGGATAATCTATAGAATTCCATGTAAACCCACCGTCAGTAGTTCTTAGAAAATCAAATATCATGCTGGTGCCATTGTTACGATATGACATCCATCCGTGCAATGAGTCCGAAAAAAATATCAAAGTATATTCATTATTTGGTACATAATCAGGTGAATAAATGAGTTCCCATGTTATACCTGCATCTTTTGTAGCTGAAATATTACCACTAATAGATAGAGCGAATCCATGATATTTATCAGGAAAAAATAGATTGGACAATCCGGAATTTGGGATATTCGTTTTAACAGCTTCCCATGTATTGCCATAATTAGTTGAATGTAATATTTTAGATTGGTCCCCACAACAAATCCATGCTTCACTTGTATCAGTTATTTGAAGTGATTGGTTTACCCATCCTGATACTAAATCCGGATTTTCTGATAATATGGAGTGTTTAAACCAGGTATTACCTCCGTCGCTTGTTTTTATATAAGTGTCATTATAAAGTTGAATACCCAGACCTTGTTTTTCTGAAAAATATTTTAGTTTCTTTAAATTTTTCAAGCTGTCTTTGTGTGGATAAGATATTTGGGGATAAAACCAATTGTGGCCTCCATTTGATGTTTTTGCTGAAAAGTAATCATAAATCGCTAAATAACCGGTTGTGTCATTTAAGAAATTGATGTCATATACTGTTCCATTAATTTTCACAGGTGTAAAAATATTCCATCCTTCATAAAAATACTGAATAATGATTTCTTTGTTTGTAATATCAAACCGCCTGCCGTTTGTAACTTTAAGGCTCACGTTATATATGCCATTTTTTTTAAATAAATGGGAGGGATTTTTTTGGTTAGAACTATCACCATCATCAAAATACCAAGTATAGTTTTTTGCTAATATGCTCCTATCATTAAATTCGGTTAATTGTGTATCCAATTTATAATGAGTCGTATAATCGAAATCAGCAAAAATTGAATCACGGCCACCATCAATTGTTGTTAATATTGCTCCGTCTGCACCTGCAGTCCAAGCATAATTTGAATCAATAATAGAAAGGTTCAAAAGATTCGGATTTATTGCTGCAAATTGTTTTTTCCAGGTTAATCCTGCATCACTTGTATATAGTATTATACCACCATCACCGCAAATATAACCATGTAAACTGTCAAGAAATTTAACATTTTTAAAATGACCTGTTCGAACCGGTATAATATTATTCCATGATATACCTTTGTCAGTGGTTCTTGATATTTTCCCATAATCTCCGGCACAAATCCAGGTATTTGTATCTATAACACTGATGGAATTGAACCAACCAATATTAAAACTTCTTAGGAATTCATTTGATTCTTTTTTGAAAACAGTAAAATTGCTGCCTGATAAAATTAAAATTTCCTTGTTTGTAATAGCAAAATCCTGAAAATTATTTCCTGTTACTAATTGCGTATTAAACCATGAAATCCCCCCGTCTGTTGATTTGTAAAATCTATATGAACTCAAATCATTAATTATCATATAACCGGTATTTTCATTTTCAAAAAATATTTTTTCTATTTTTATATCTCCAAGAACAATTTTATTCCATGAAATACCTCCGTCAGTAGTTTTAATCAATCCTCCATATTGACTCCCAATAAATCCGACATTCTTGTTTAGGAAAAATAAACCTTTAACAGGATATTTGCCTAAATCGGGTAAATGTTTGCTTATCCAATTTCTGCCTCCGTCAATAGTTTGCAGAACATAGCCACTGTCAGCAACAGCCCAACCATTATTTCTATCAATCATTTGAATCTTATAAATAGACTTTATACCCATATTTGTTTTTTGTGGGTACCATGATGACTGATAACTCTCAATATTTATTAAGTTGTTTTTAATTAGCGAATCTGCTTTATTCTTTCTTTTCACAACAAGTTTTACTGTATAAGTACCCGGATAATAATACGTATAAACAGGATTTTTTTCTGTCGAAAATCCTCCATCACCAAAATCCCAGTAATAATCCAAGATATAACCTGAGGAATTATTAATAAAATTGACTGTCAGTGGAGACTCTCCTGAGTTTATATTTACAGAAAAATCTGCTTTAACAGGTGAAGGATCATTAACAATAATATAGTTTCTCTTCCTCCATGAATAATTATAATAATTATAAGCTTCGCCTCTAAGAGCAACCGTATAAACTCCGGTATCTTTGTAAATATGAGTAGGCTCAAATTCGTTACTTGTTGTATTATCTCCAAAATCCCATGTAAAAGAATGGAAAGTCCCCTTTGAAAGGTTTATGAATTTCACCTGGGTTCCTAAATCAATATTTTGTTCCTTTGTATAAAAATTTATATGAAATGTATCAGCACCAATTGATGTACCGTAAACAGTTCCGGAATAGCCGCATATCCAACCTGTATTACTGTCAATAAATTGTACATCTTTAAGCAAATCATCTGCAATTAATTTGGATGTAATCCAGTGTTCTCCTCCATCATTAGTAAAGTTAATCTTGGTATCCCCAATCGCCCAGCCATTCATTTCATTGATAAAATATACTTTGTTAAGTGTATAACTTTCGTTAAGTTCCTGATGAATCCAATTTTCTCCGCCGTTGTTTGTTTTCATTATCTCAGAATTAACACCTACTGCATAACCAATTTTTGAATCAACAAAGCAAATTGAAAAAATTGGTATGATGCTGTCATAAATCTTTGACCAATTAATTAAATCAGTGGATTTATAAATTAATCCTCCTAATCCATTATATCCAAAAATAAAAGTCGTTCCGTTTTTATAATCTAAACCTATTAGGGTAATTGAAGGTAAATTCTGCAATTTATTCCAATTCCAACCGGCATTAGTTGTAAACCAGATATTTCGTACATTTGATACTATAAAACCACTGTCATTGCTGGCAAATTTGACTTGAATCAGTTTGTCACTTGTTCCCAAATTGATCGGAATCCAGCTTTCCCCGAAATCTATAGTATGGAAGACTAATCCTGAATCTCCTACAATCCAGCCCTTTTGTTTGTCTATCAGTTGAATGCCATTATACCATTTTGAATTAATTTCCGGAACACTTACTTCTGTCCATAAATTACCACCATTTTTGGTAGTAAAAAGATGAACTTCGTTTGGTGGGGGTTTGCTATTATCAGTTCCGTTTCCAAGAACCCAGCCATAGTCTTTGTCAATGAAGGATACAGAATTGAAGAAAAAGTATTTGCCGTTAATTTGTTTTGTCCACTGTGCATAATTATTGAAAGATATCAAAAAAAATGCAAATATTAGAACAACATTTTTTTTCATTTCATATTATAGAATATTGATTAATTTTCTAATTAAAATTAAATTAATCTTTTTTTGAAGATTTTTCAAATTTAATTAAATAAAAGTTTAACTTTTTTTTTTTTAATTATAAATCGATATCTCTTTCATTATCTTTCGGTACAAGTACTGTATTTATCCCGATTCTTTTTGCTGCCAATAACTTCTCATTCAATCCTCCTATTGGAAGTATATTTCCGCGTAAAGTGATTTCACCGGTCATTGCTATATCGCCTCTTATCGGCTTGTTTGTGGCAGCTGATATAAGTGCTACAGCCAGTGTGATTCCTGCGGAAGGACCATCTTTCGGTATTGCACCTTCTGGAACATGAATATGTATCTCTTTATGTTTTTGGAAATTTTCAGGTATATCGAGTACCTTATAATTAGAACGTACATAGGACAAAGCAGCCTGTGCAGATTCTTTCATTACATCACCAAGTTTTCCCGTCAATGTGAGTTTCTCGGCTCCGGGCATTATAGTTACTTCGACCGGCATTGTTTCACCGCCGATGCTTGTCCATGCTAAACCTGTTGCTACTCCAACTTTATCCTCTAACTGGTCTTTCTTATCCTTGAATTTAGGTGCTTTCAGGAATTCTTCTATTTTTTCCGGCGTGATAACTACTGACTTGTTACTCATCATCTTATTAAACTGGGGATTTTCCCTGAGAGCTTTTCTTACTTTTTCGGAATCTCCGTTCTTTCTCATTTTCCTGTTTTTATCATAATCGGTAACAAGTTCTCTTGCAAGTTTTCTCAATACCGAACCAATTTCTCTTTCGAGATGTCTGACACCTGCTTCACGAGTATACTCACGAATCATCCTGTAAATCGCCTTGTCATCGAATTTGATTTTGTATTTATTCAGCCCGTATTCCTCGAGAATCTTTGGCACGATATGTCTTTTTGCGATTTCTAATTTATCCGGCTCCAAATAACTGCTTATATCTATCACTTCCATCCTGTCCTGAAGCGGCAAGGGAATATCATATTTGACATTTGCTGTTGTTATAAAAAGTACATTAGATAAATCATAATCAACTTCAAGATAGTGGTCGTTGAATGCTACATTTTGTTCAGGGTCTAATACTTCCAGCAATGCAGACGACGGGTCACCCCTGAAATCCATTGACATCTTATCTACCTCATCCAGCAAAATCACAGGGTTTATCGTACCCGCTTTTTTCATCGACTGAATTATTTTTCCGGGCATTGCCCCGACATAGGTTCTCCTGTGTCCCCTGATTTCTGCTTCGTCCCTTATACCGCCGAGTGAAAATCTTACAAATTTTCTTCCTAAGGCTCTTGCAATAGATTTGGCAAGTGATGTTTTGCCTACTCCCGGAGGACCTACAAAACACAGAATCTGCCTTTTCAATGTTCCTGCCAAATTCAAAACTGCTATAAATTCTAATATCCTGTCCTTTGGTTTTTCCAGGTCGTAATGGTCTTCATCTAATATTACCTTGACATGTTCAATATCCATATCATCTTCGGTTTTCTGGGTCCAGGGCATAGCTGTCAGTAATTCAAGGTAAGTCCTGTTTACAGAATATTCAGGCGACACAGTTGGAGTTTTTTTCAACCTGTCAAATTCTTCATAGGCTTTTGCCTTCACTCCTTCAGGCATCCCTGCTTTTTCAATAGCTTCCTTGATTGCTGAAAGTTCAGGTGTTGCTTCATCTTCATCACCCAATTCTTTCTGTAATGCCCTGATTTGTTCTTGTATGTAATATTTCTTCTGCGATTTCTGTATTGTATCCTGCACTTTGCCGTCAATCTCATCTTCTAAGTGCAGCAGCTCCAGTTCCTGGCTCAATATTGTTGACAATTGAAAATATTGTTTCTGCAGGCTTTTTTTCTCAAGTATTTTTTGCTTTACTTCAATTTTCTGATTAACATTAGCAATTGCGTTTTCGAATGCACTTATAATATCAGGAGGGACATGCAGGCTTTCTTTCACATATTCCGCAAACTGGTCTGATGTCAGCCTGATTAAGGCGTTCAATTCTTTTGTTTGTTCTGTCTGTTTATGAATCACCTGTGCAATCTCTGCCTCGAGATACTCCTTATCCTTTGTTGGTTTTACAATTCTTGCCTGGAATAATCCTTCGACAAGTACCTTCAGTAGGTTATTCGGCAATCGCAATACCTGAATTATTTTTGCGATTGTTCCATATGTGTAAATATCTTCGAATTTCGGCTCATCAATATTAGCTTTTTTCTGAGCCGATACGAAAATATATTTATCTCTTTCCAATGCTTCTGCAACTGCCTTCAGAGTTGATGTTCTCCCTATCAATACAGGGAATATCATGTAAGGAAAAATTATTATGTCTCTCAATGGCAGAACGGTTAAAATTTTCGGGATGCTCCCGCTTTTGCTTTCAACTTTTTTTATTGTTGTAAATAGGTCGTCTTTATTTTCCATATTATATATTTAAATGAACAAAAAAATCAAATCCAATGAAGAAATAATTTGCATTTTATTTTATGTTTACATTCATAAGTATTTTAGTTTTATTGTCTTTCTGAATAAAGTAGATGTATTTTTCAGTAAACACCTTTTATGTCCCATCTAATCAAAACAGTATATTTTTAATTTAATAACCAAAGAGATGCAATACATTCTCTTAATATATTATATTGAAAAATTGCTTTATAATTTTTACCTTTCTATTTTCGTTGTTTGAATGAAAACTTAAATTAATTAGATAATAAAAAATGTCAGAAAATAATTTCATAGATGTATCCTTTATTGAAAATCTCATTGACGAAACAGAGAATCCGGGCGAATTAATAATTGATGAAATCCTTGACAAAGTCTTGAAGTTTCAGGGGCTCGATTTGAAAGAATCTGCAATACTTATTAATATAACTGATTCTGTTTCACTCGATAAATTATTACAGGCGGCTCGCAGGGTAAAGCAGGAAATATACGGCAACCGTCTCGTTCTTTTTGCACCATTGTATATTTCCAACTTCTGCTCCAACAACTGCCTCTACTGCGGTTTTCGTGCCGATAATAAAGAATTAACAAGACGTGTACTATCAATCGATGAAATTAAAAGTGAAACCCTTTCTATACTCCGTCAGGGGCATAAACGTGTTCTGATGCTCATGGGAGAGCATCATAAGGACTGCCCTTTCGATTATTTCCTCGATGCAATCAATGCAGTCTATTCTGTGACAGATGAAAAGGGTAGTTCTATCCGCAGAATAAATGTAGAAATTGCACCATTGGATGATTCTGAATTTCAAAAGTTGAGTGGGGTGCATATAGGTACATACACTGTTTTCCAGGAGACCTATCACCGCGAAACGTATCACAAGATGCACCCGGGCGGTATCAAATCGGATTACGACTGGCGTCTCGAAACAATGCACAGGGCTTTGTCCAACGGGATGCACGATGTAGGCATTGGTGCTTTATTTGGTTTATATGATTACAGGTTTGAAGTGCTGTCGTTAATACAGCATTCAAAAGTACTAGACAAAAAATTCAATGTCGGTCCACATACGATTTCCATCCCGAGAATCAGGCCCGCAGCAAATGCTCCTGCTTCTTTCAATCTCGACCATGCCGTATCCGATAATGATTTTAAAAAACTCGTAGCTGTCATCCGGTGCTCCGTGCCTTATACCGGTATGATTCTTTCTACCCGGGAACCTGCTGAGCTTCGTTCCGAATTATTCAATTATGGTATTTCGCAAATCAGTGCCGGCTCACGGACTTCTCCCGGCGGATACAAGCAGGCTTTTTCCCTAAATGATGAAGCCGGGCAATTTTCACTCAACGACTGCCGCACATCCGGCGAAGTAATCAGGGATGTAATCCAGCATGGATTTGTGCCATCATTCTGCACTGCCTGTTACCGTCTCGGTCGTGTTGGCGAGGACTTCATGGATCAGGCAAAACCCGGATTAATCA
>JACRLY010000052.1:0-16393 GCA_016219595.1 Ignavibacteriota bacterium
CAAATAACGAAAAATCTAATATCGGAGGAAAAATTGAAATCAATCAGGAATTTTTCATTTGATACTAAATGTGTCCATGCAGGCAATAAAGAAGACCAGTATGGTTCAGTAGTCACGCCGATTTACCAGGTATCTACTTTCAAATTCAAAAATGCAGAACATGGTGCCCGTCTCTTTTCGGGTGAAGAAGACGGATATATATATACGCGAATGCGTAACCCGACTATCGAAGCATTGGAAGACAGCATAGCAATACTCGAAGGAGGGGCAAAATCACTAGCTTGTTCCAGCGGTATGGCTGCTTCTCATACTCTCATCGCAACATTATTAAACTCCGGAGACCATGCTGTTTGCAGTGAATCTGTTTATGGTCCTACTCTGACACTTCTTCAAAACATAATGTCCCGTTTCGGAATCGAATCAACTTTTGTTGATACTTCTCTTCCTGAAAATGTTAAGAAAGCCTTAAAACCTAACACAAAACTTGTTTTTGTTGAAACACCTGGTAACCCTACTTTAGTAATTTCTGATATGCAGCAAATTGCTGATTTAGCTCATAACAACGGTGCCAAAATGGCTGTTGACAATACTTTTATGAGCCCTGTGCTTCAGAATCCATTAAAGTTCGGTTCAGATTACATCATCCATAGCTTAACAAAATTTTTGAATGGTCATGCCGATGTTGTTGGAGGTGTTATTGTTCTTAATGAATTGAGCGAGTATGAGAGATTTCGTAAAAGCCTCAACCAGTTTGGCGGAGTGATTGACCCATTCAATGCTTTTCTTGTTCACAGGGGCATTAAGACATTGAAAGTCAGGATGGAAAAACATTGCCGGAATGCACAGAAAATTGCTGAATATCTCGAATCGCATAAAGAAGTTGCCTGGGTGAGGTTCCCCGGTCTCCCAAGTCATCCGCAATATGAACTTGGAAAAATACAAATGTATGGTCCAGGTGGAATGATATCATGTGAATTGAAAAAGGGTTTGCAAGCAGGAAAAATTTTGATGGATAATGTACATCTCTGGCAATTAGCTGTCAGCCTTGGCGGAGTAGAATCATTAATCCAGCACCCCGCTTCGATGACTCATGCCAGCATGGGCAAGGAAGCAAGAGAAAAGGCGAGTATTACCGACGGCTTGGTTCGTCTTTCAATTGGAATTGAAGATGCCGATGAATTAATAGCCGGACTCGAAGAAGGGTTCAGTAAAATTTAATTGCATAGAATTAATCTAAAGTAGGGACACAGAATTCTGTGTCCTCAAAAAAAAATTAAAGTGTTCAAGTATAAAAAATTTAATTCAATTTGTTCTTTGGCAAAATATTTTCAGCTTTCAGCTTTTCATATTTTTCCGTTATCTCAATCAGGATTTTATTCCTGACAATATCCTTCCTTGTAAATTCGAATAAACCGACACCTTCAATGCCTTTTGCAATGTATTCAACAAAGAAAGGGAATGCTACATGATTTGCATTAATATCATACTGGTGAACGTCGCCCGAAATCAGCACTTTGCTGTTAACTCCCATCCTTGTGATGAATAGCATAATCTGCCGTATGTCAGCATTCTGAGCTTCATCGAGTATCATCAGCGAATTGTCGAATGTGGCACCCCTCATATACGCTAATGGTCTGAACTCGACGATTTCCTGCTCAATTAACTTCTCAAGATTTTGCTTTTTAATCATTTTCAGCATCGATATTTTAAAGCTTTCATAATGAGGGTCTATTTTCTGCTCGATACCTCCGGGCAATGCACCAAGCTTTTCTCCTGCTTCCTGTATCGGTTTCGTGAAAATAATTTTTTCAAATTGATTCTCTTTTAAACTGCGGATTGCATAATAGGAATCGATGAATGTCTTGCTTGTTCCTGCAGGTCCGGTGATTATTACAACATCATGGTCGTCTATTATGTCTATGAGTTCGATTTGTTTATCTCTTAATGTTATATTATCCAGGGCATTGGATGGGATATGTCTTTTTTGTTCCTGGTAAGAAAATGTATCAATATGAATTTGTACCTGCTTGTGATTTCTTCTTCTTTTTCCCATATTAAACGAATATTGTTAACAAAAAATTAATTTATTAATCGTGTAATTCCTCAAGCCATTTCACAAGTTTAAACCCCTTAATTGTACATTGCAAAATAGCTTTTCCCATCAATACATCATCTTCTGAATCATAGCCGGTAATATTTACTTCTAATAAGTCAGGCTCAATGAAGTTTGTAAATTCATCAATCCATGCTGTTGAAGTGAAATCCTTTTCTCCACTCGAATAAGCAGTATCGTTTATAAAAATATTTCCTTCATTTTTTCCATCCTTCAACCTGATTATATAGCATGCATCATCAGATTTGACAAATTTATCTCCTGTCCATTTGAAAATCCTGAATATGACTGGACTAACATCTGAAATTGCATAATTGGTAACAAGTTCAATTTTTCCATCACCATCAATGTCTCCAGCAATCTGCAATTCTTCGATTCCCCAGTCTGCGTAGCAGAACTCATATTCATTATTTTTATCTTCCCACAGGATTTTTCTCTTATTCTTGATTTTCTGATAAATAGCAATATGGTAGTATGAACCGTTATCATCTGTTCGATACTTTTTCAGAAAAATATTTTCTTTAACTCCATCATTATTGAGGTCTACATTAATATTTTTATTGAAATCTTCCTGTGCGTAATTTGAATTTAAAGATAGTAATACAATGGAGGTTATTATTAAAAGATTTATTCCATAGTTCTTATTCATGCTGCCTTAAAATATCGAACAACAATACAAATATATATAAATTTTTAATTTGGTTCAAGGATTTTTAAGATTATGATTTGTAAATTTGTTTATTACTCTTACTATTTTTTTATATAATATTTTATGTTGAAGGATAAATATCCGGTAACTCAGGCAATTAGGGAGCTTAAATCAAAGAACATTAGCTTTATTCCTTACTTATTCACTTATGAAGAAAAAGGTGGAACCGCTCATACTGCCAGTGAATTGAATGTTCCCGAACATTCAGTTATCAAGACACTTGTGATGGAAAATGATTCAGGAAAAGGTTTAATTGTGCTGATGCACGGTGATATGGAAGTTTCAACCAAAGAGCTGGCAAGATTTCTAAATGTTAAGAGTGTAGCAACATGCTCTGCAGAAAAAGCTTTTCGCCTGACAAGATATGAATTTGGAGGCACAAGTCCTTTCGGAACAAAAGAGAAATTACCGGTTTATGTTGAATCATCAATTTTCAATTTGGAGAAAATTTATATTAATGGTGGAAAAAGAGGATTTATTATTCAGATTACACCAAATGATTTGAGAATAGTGTTGAATCCCGTTGAGGTTAAAGTTGGTATTCCGAAATAATTTAATTACTTACTTTTTTAAAAAACTATGCTTAAAGAAAATGCAGTGAAGTTTACATCGCACATCACTTTGAGAGCTTATGACAACAGACCGGTTGAAAATTATGATTCGGTGAGAACTGTCATTTTGAAAACATTTCCCCAGGTTAAGGCAATTGCACCTGTGATCGAAAGGGAAGGACTGATTCGTTCAAAGACTTTTGTCGAAGGTGTTCTGATTAAAGGCACATCTGAAAAATATGATATAACAAATGTTAAAAACAATATAGTACAGGGTAAATTTCATTTCTCAAATTCGAATCCGAATGAATTAATCATAGGGAAAAGGTTGGCAGCAAAGCTTTCTGCTAAAGTTGGCGATTCTCTTTATCTTTATACAATGAAATCGAGTAATGCTGATAATATGGTTTTTCCTGAAATCGAAAAATTCAGATTAATAGGAATTTACGAAACGGGAATGGCTCAATATGATGATATTTATGTTTATATACCATTTGAAAAAGCTTCTGAGTTTTTCCGACTTCCTGCAAATTCTGCATCGTCATTCGATATTATGTTATATAATGTGAATGATGCGCCACAGGTAAGCAGAAATATTGATTCTTACCTTGGTTTCCCATTCTATTCCTACACTGTTTTTGAACTTCACAAATCTATATTCACGTGGATTGAATATCAGAAAGCACCCATCCCGCTTGTATTGGGGCTTATCAGCATAGTTGCAGTTCTGAATATTATCACTATCCTATTAATTGTCGTTGTTGAAAAGACACATTCAATCGGCATACTCAGGGCAATGGGAATGGACAACAAAAGCATTCTTTCGATTTTTATCGTTCAGGGAACATTAATTGGTCTTGCAGGAACACTGATTGGCTGCGGAATAGGACTTGCTTTCTGCATAATTCAACAGACATTCGGTATAATCAGATTGAATGGAGAAATTTACTTCCTTGATGTGCTTCCCGTCCAGATTTCATTCTGGCATTATGCAATTGTTATCGGAATGTCTGTTGCATTGTCATTTCTCGCAACCATAGTCCCGTCATTCATTGCATTGAAAGTAACTCCAGTGAGAGCGATTAGGTATAAATGATATTGTTGCAAAAAAAAAATTATTACTTTTGATTTAAGATAATATTGATTAATTTATATTATTAATAGTTCAATTGATTTTCTAATTTACAGGGAGTGCGGTTATGAAATTGAGTTCCTGTCATTGTAAGTTAAGTTTAATTCTTATTTTGTTGATTTTTCAATTTCCATTACTTCATTCAGCATATTTGAGAAATGTTCCACAAATAATAACTCAACCTTATTATGTTTATGCATTAAAAGCCGGCAGCGAATTAATACATTCGGACTATATTATAGGTAAAATTAATCCCCAGGCAATAGGATTGCAAAAATGGCTGTCAATTCCTTCAGAAAAAATTAAAAAAAAAAGACAAGAATATTATGAAAAAATGAATAAAATCGATTTGGAAACCAACAAATTGAAGAAGAATTATACTCCAGAAAAATTATCCCAGGGTACATTAGAAAATATCGTTATATTCATCCGTTTTGCAGATGAAGCTGAATTTACAGATAATACCAGCTTTATGGATAGTCTTTTCAATTTAGAAAATTCTATATCATTAAACAGTTATTATAAAGAAGTATCTTATGGTAATTTAAGTATTAATTCAAGTTATTACCCAAAACCTTCCGGAAATAAGATTATTTCATATAAAGACCAGTATAACAGGTCTTATTACATGCCTTATGATGAATACTATAATCCCGACGGATTTAAACAAGGCCAAGATAATAACCGGGAATGGATTCTAATAGAAAATGCATTTAAATCTGTTGCTAATTCAATTCCAAAAAACTTTCCGATTGGTAATGTTTGTTTTGTTGTATCAGGTAAACCCGGAGCATGGAGTACACTTCTTTGGCCTCACATGTCACATCATTCTGCAGGAACAGAAATCAATGGTAATAAAGTGGATAGATATAATTTACAATTAAGGGAAGGTGGTATTTTCCATGTTGAAGTTCTTGCACATGAAATGTTTCATACTTTGGGAGCTCCTGATTTATATCATTATCAAAAAAATGGTATCTCACCCGCAGGAAGATGGGATTTAATGGATGCAGGAACACTTATTCCTACACATATGCTTATGTTTATGAAATATAAATATGGTGAATGGATTAATTCGATTCCTGAAATAACAGAAAATGGCATTTATACTTTAAATCCTGTAACATCTCAAAATAATAATTGTTATAAAATCAAATCACCAGTTTCTGACCAAGAGTATTTTGTTTTGGAATACAGAAATAAAAATTATTCAGCTTTTGAATCTGTATTACCGGGTAGTGGATTAATTATTTATAGAATTAATGAATTATACAGGGGTAACTCAAACGGTCCGCCTGATGAGGTTTACGTATATAGACCAAATGGAACTATTGAAGTTAACGGATATCCTAATGATGCGTATTTTAATGCTGAAATTGGGAGAACAGCACTCAATGATACAACAAATCCCTCATCATTTTTAACTGATGGTAGTTTAGGCTATTTAAATATTAGTGATGTTAGCATTCCTGGCGATTATATTTCATTTAAAGTAAGTTTTAATTTTCCTTTTTTGGCTCCGAAATTAATGTATCCAAAAGATAATTCTATTGAAGTTCCTCTTCTTCCGGAAATATATTTTAGCTGGGGAAAAAGTGCAGATGCTGATTCTTACCATGTTCAAATTGCTTTAGATAGCACGTTTAATAATATTGTCATTGAAGAAAAAAATATTAGAAATACAATTTTTATACCTTCGGTAGGCGAAATTAATTATGAAGAAAAATATTATTGGAGAGTTAGAGCCGTTAAGTCAAATGATTCTTCAGAATGGAGTAATTTTAAAACTTTCGCAACTGAAGCCGAACATAAAGGGATATTAGTGTGGGACGGTAATTATAATTGTGAGGGTTACAGCGGAAGATTTATTTCTGATTTCTTAAAAGCACAGGAACTTGATTGTCAGTACAGAGCCATATTCCCTTCATCTTTCACCGGATTCGATGCTGTATTTCTCTTATTGGGAGTTTATGATGAATCAAAAAATTCATCTGACTTGAATAACCAAATGTTTGATGTAATTATTAATTATTTAGAATCAGGCGGAAAAATTTATCTTGAAGGTGGTATAATTTTATCAGCATTATATTATTATAATTACAATAGAGGAGAGGAATTAGCAAATTTAACGGGAATGAGAGTAAATAAAGGTGATTATTATTATAAAAATAATTCAGCACAAATCACCGGAATAGACGAAACATTTGCAAAGGGAATGAAATTTCCTGAAATTAAATATAATAGTTATTTTTATTGTTTTACACCTGAACCAACAAGTGCAGAAGCTGTTTTAGTAGAAAATAGTGATCCTGGAGACACTGTAGCATTCATAAATAGCGGCGGTTTTAAACAGAAAGTATTTTTTTATGCTTATCAATTGGTAAATTTAATTGATGGTCAATTCCCTTCAACAAGATACGAGCTGCTTTATCAGATTATGAATTTCTTTGATTTAGGTTTTGGAACAAATTACCTTGGGGTGGAATTAAAAACTGACACTACAACTGGAAATATGCCTCACAATGTTCATTTCATAAATAATACGAAATTACGTTCGGGTATAAAGCCGGATAGATATGAATGGGATTTTGAAGAAGATGGCATTATTGATTCTGAGGAAGAAAGTCCAAACTTCATTTATCAAAAATCCGGAATTTATATACCTTCATTAAAAATTAAATTTAATAATAATGAGTATAAATATAAATCCAAAGATACAATTTATGTTTTTGATGGAGAAAGTTCTGCCGAATTCAACAGTACAAGAAGCGACGAAATGAAAATACCACTCGGTACAAAAATTGACCCTGTTAAACCTTTTACAATAGAAGGATGGATTAATCCATATAGTTCCGGTGAATTTAATAATGGGGCATTTGCCTATTTAACAGCATCAATCGGAATAAATTTGACTTATGATAAAAAAATTAAATTAACTGTTAAAAGTGATGACAGAAGAGAAGAATATTTTGAAACTAAGAATCCTTGCATTGAGTATAATAAATGGCAACATCTTGCTGTTGCTTTTAATGGGAATGACGATGCTCATATATATATTGACAGCACAGAACAAGAAGTCATTTTATTGCATGGTTCGGAGTATAAAGGGGAAGTTTTTAATGAGTTGAATCCCGATGCAAATTATCTTTCATTCGGTAATTATCCCGATATTGAAATTTCAAGTTATAGTTTTAACGGTAAAATTGATGAAATCAGATTTTGGGATGAAATTAGGAATTTGCCTGATATTCAAAAATATATGAATGATACATCTCTTACCGGTTTACAGGGATTAATAGGATATTGGCGAATGAATGAGGGGAAGGGGAATATAATAAATGACAAAAGCGGTAACACATTGAATGGTTTTGCTGAATCCGCCTGGAGACAAGGTTGGAATCCTCCGGGGCCAACTTCAATTGAAGAAGATGAGCAAATTAATAACATAGAATTTAATTTTTATCCCAATCCTGCAATTTCAATTGTCAAAATTATTTTCAATATGAATCCCGAAGATAATATAAATTTATCTTTATATGATTTATTTGGAAATGAAATTGAACCATTGAGAAAAAATTATAATCAAATAAACAAAAACGAAATTAATTTGAACCTGGATAATCTAAGTTCAGGTATTTATTTTGTCAGAATGACATCAAGCAAAAAAACAGTTTCGATGCCTTTAGTAATAATGAAGTGAGAAATAAATTCTTTAAGGTCACAATTTGTGACCTCAAGTTTTGGCAATTTTTTAAAAACTTATCACAAATTGTGATAACATAAAGAAATAATTATATAAAGTTTTTCAATTTATTTAAATTTTGTTACGTAATAAATAAAGGTGCATCATGAAACACATACTATTCATCATTCTTCTTCTCTCTTTCTGCATTGGTGCAAATGCTAAAACCATTAGCTCTACAAAAAAGGGAGGGGAATGGAATAATCCAAAGACCTGGGTGAAAGGTAAAGTGCCGACTGCAAATGATAATGCAATTATCAAAGGCGAGGTTGTCATCAAGACGGCTGACACCGTCAATAAGATTACAATTCAGAAAAATGCAAAGCTTGTGGTTGACAACACCGAACAGACAAGTTTTGTCGTTCTGACAATTGTAAAGATTTCCGGTAAATTGTTAGTAATTAATCATGGTGTTTTAGAAGTAATAGAAAATATTGAAAAGACAAAGACAGGAGAAATCAATAACAGTTCAGTTATCGAAGTTGGGAAGTGATTAGATAATAATTTTCAATTTTCAATAATTTTTCCGCATAAATAAAAATGAACCAACTACTAAGATTCATTTGATATTTAAAATTAATCATTTAATTTTCATTTTAAATTAAAAATTGAAAATTATCCAATACAATTACATCTTTACTGGTTATTAAAATTTATTTTACAGTAAGGTTGGCGTCTAATATTCACCATTGTTGATAATTACCCATAATTTAGTTTGATGATATTATTCATTTAATTGGTTATATAGGTGCAATTAAAATAATTTAATATACTTATCCAAAAATTATATAAATCAGTTCATCACTAATTAATCTATTTATTTGAACTTAACCTGCCAATAAAATTATGTTAATTATATATGATTAATGTTATTATTATGTGAATATGCTCAAAATAAGCCAACTGTTATTGTGGCACAAGCATTGTAAACCATAAGTCTGAACCGCAGATTAAACTGTTAATGATAAAGCGGATTTGGTTTAAAACAAATTGAAAATTTTAAGTTATGGATTCTCAAGAAAAAAAATATTACGGAGCAGATGACAAGACAGACGAAAAAGCTGTCGTTGAAGCATTACTCCATGATAAACAACTTTTTGAAAATCCGGAATTGATAAAAAAAGTTGCATTCAATTTCTCAGAAGTATTTCCTGCTGAACTTTTCGAAGTTACCGGGAATTTACTCGATTTCATAAAAAGCATGGATGCTCAGGTCAGAATGGATTCTCAAACAAACGAGGTGAAAGGTGCTTAAGGAGATTTATACGGCAGCGATGGGTATGATTCCCCAGCAGACAAAGCTGGAGGTAACGGCGAATAATATCGCTAATGCCAATACAACCGGTTTCAAAAGGGAAGCAGTTTTCGAACGTAACCTGATTGACGCTAAACAAAATCTCAATAATGTTCCCGGTGATGTTGAACAGGATGATCCGCCAACGGGAACTTATATTGATTTTTCCGGAGGCAACTTTTACCAGACCGATAACCCGCTGGATATGGCTTTAGAGAATCAGAACGGATTTTTTGTTCTTCAGGATGAAGCCGGAAATTCGTTCTATTCCAAAGCGGGACATTTTAAACTTTCTACGGATGGAACAATTCAAGCCATGGATGGCAAAAATTTGATGGGATTGAGCGGAAATTTATCCCTCAGCGGTGAATTTATGAGAAATGAATCGGGGATTAATAACGCAAAAGCTCTGAATCTCAGGATTACTGAGAACGGTGATTTGTTTATCAATGATACGCCAATCGGTACAGTGCAGATTGCCGGGATTGATAATCCCGAGACTTTGAAAAAAGTATCTGACAATGCTTTTGTGGCTGGTGAGAATACTGAAGTAAATAACCTGCCTCAGGAAGAGGTGGCTTTACGCCAGGGATGGCTCGAGAATTCAAATGTTGACGTTATTAAAGAAATGGTATCGATGATTGAACTCCAAAGGGCATTTGAAGCTGGGAGTAAAGTTATACAGGCGAATAATGAAACACTCGATAAGAGTATTTCACTCGGAAGGTACTATTAGAATTGATAATTGACAATGGATAATTGAAAATTATCGTTGTGTGGTTGTTTCACAGTAATTGAATTTAAGAAAATAATTTCAGGAAGAACAAATGGATAAAACGCTAAGGACGGCGGCATCGGGTTTGACAGCCCAGCAGAGGTTTGTGGAAATCATTGCTAACAATCTGTCAAACGTCAACACGACAGGTTTCAAAAAGACAAGGCCGGAGTTTCATGATTTACTTTATGAAACTCTGAAGCCTGCCGGTGGTAACAGAAGTGACGGGGTTGAACCACTTAACGAAGTTCAAATTGGCTCCGGTACTGAATTGACAGCAACAACCAAGCAGTTTTCGCAAGGGGATATAAAAGAAACTTCTAATACTCTCGATATGGCAATCAACGGTGAAGGATTTTTTATTATTCGTAAACCGGACAATTCCTATGCATACACAAGAGACGGTTCATTCCAGATGGACAGGAACGGACAAATTGTAACGTCACAAGGTTATATCATGGATCCGGGATTCAATATACCTGATGATACGATTGCTGTTAATATTTCCAGGGATGGAGTTGTGAGTGTAAAAACAAATCTTACAGATGAAGACCAGACACTTGGTCAAATTGAGTTGGCACGATTTATTAATCCTGCTGGACTACATGCTATAGGTGATAATCTTTTTGTTGAAACCCCGGCATCAGGACAGGCAATATTCGAACAGCCCGGTATTAATAACACAGGTGAACTTATTCAAAGCCATCTCGAACAATCTAATGTCGAAGTTGTAGAAGAAATGATTAATATGATTGTGGCGCAGAGGGCTTATGAACTAAATTCTAAAGCCGTTTCTACTGCACAGGATTTATTAAATACCGCAGTTAACCTTAAGAGATAATAAATGATATTTAATCATAAAAATATTGGGAAGAATTGTCACACTGAGCAAAGTCGAAGTGTGATAATAATGAGTAATTGTCAGTCTTCGAATCCACTAAGACTAATATTATTTTTTTTAATAATAATCTTATCTTATTCAAATGCTTTTACAAAGTCAACTTTTTCGGGAGAAAGACTGAAACAAGCCTGTATTAACTACGCACAAGGTATTGCTGGAGAAAATGCAGAGGTAAATCTAATAGAAAAAATCGAAGACCAGGCATTTGATGATGACGGAATTACGGCAACCTGTACCGGGAACGAAAAATCATTACACGGCAATTGCTTTATCGGACTTGAATTTTACAAAAATGGATTTTTGGTTAAACGTATTCAAATTCCTGCTAGAATAAAGCAATTCCTGGATGTTCCCGTTGCAATGAAAACACTTTTCAGGGGTGATGTCATTCAAAGTGAAGATTTTAAAATTGAGAAAAAAGATATAACGAATTATCACTCATCAGATATAATTACCCCGGAAGAAATAATCGGGAAGAAAGTCAGGAATAATATTCCTGCTGATGGAGTCATAGTGAGATTATCGATAGAAAATGATAAAATAATTAATCGTGGCGATAAAGTGAAAATAGTGGTTGAATCGGGCGCTATAAAAATCTCTGCAAACGGCGAAGCACTCCAGGACGGAGCAACAGGGGATATCATTCTCGTAAAAAGGGAAGGAGCCCAAACCAAATTGCAGGGTAAGGTTACCCCAGATGGTACAGTTGTAATATCACAAAATTAGAGGTAGTACAAATGAAAAAGTTTATTATAATTAGCATAACAGCAATATGGATTTGTTGCTTTTACGGCATGGATGCCGTTTATGCTCAATTTATTCAGAATAGCGCCCGCTCACTATTTTCGGATGTCAAAGCTTTTAAAGTCGGCGATGCTATTATGGTTCTTATCATGGAGGATACACAGGCTGATAATTCGGCAACGACGAGTGACGGCAGGTCTACTGATTTATCAGGTGGAGTTGATTTCTCTTCGGGGAGCAGCGGATTTAATGGCAGTGGAGGATTGAATACAGGTACTTCTTTCAAAGGACAGGGGCAGACCCAGAGAAAGGAAAAAATCCGTTCCCGGCTTAGTGCTAGGGTAATGGAAGTAGATGATAACGGAAATTTGAAAATCGAAGGGACGAGGAACACCAGGATTAACGGTGAAAACCAAAAGATTGTTATTAAGGGATTCGTCAGACCTGTAGATGTTCTTCCGAATAATTCGATTTATTCATATAGTATTTTAGATTTGACACTCGAAATATGGGGTGAAGGTTCTGTATCAAAATACCAGGAACCCGGTTTGATTTCAAGTTTCTTAAGATTTTTATTCTAAGATTCATTTATGAAAATTGCATTGATAAAAAAGAACGGATATATTTATAAACTGTTAGTCATTTATTTGATTACAGTTTTTGCAATTAATGATGCTCAATCTGCAAGAATAAAAGATATTGCTACGATTGAGGGTGTGACCGGTGTCCAGGTAATAGGATATGGATTAGTAACAGGATTGAACAATACCGGCGATAATCAGCGTTCGACATACACTGTACAATCGGTATCAAACATGCTTAAAAGATTTGGACTGACAATTCCTCAGACAGACCCGAGAATCAGGAATGTTGCCGCAGTTATGATAACATCTACGATTCCTACATTTTCACGTACAGGTTCTAAAATTGATGTTCAGGTTTCGTCCATCGGAGATGCTACATCTCTGCAGGGCGGAATATTATTAATGTCTCCGGTTTCAACTGCAAACGGAACAATCGTTGGTATGGCTCAAGGAGCTTTATCGGTAGGTGGATTTGACATTCAAGCAATGGGAACGAGAGTGACAAGGAATTTTGTAACATCTGCGAGAGTTCCGAATGGATTGATATTGGATACGGCAATACCCGGTAACATTATACAGAATCAACAGATAAAAATTGTCTTGAGAGACCCTGATTTTACTACAGCTAATAATATAGCGACTGCAGTTAACGGTTTGCCTAATCTTGCAAATTCATCTTTTGCTATGGACGGTGCAACTGTCCAGGTACAGCTTCCGGCAACAATTACACAACAGCAGATTGTACAGACAATATCCCAGATTGAATTATTAAATATTGTTAGCGACCCGGCAGCAAGGGTAGTTATAAACGAAAGAACTGGTACTGTTGTTGTTGGCGGCAATGTGCAATTGCTTCCTGCAGTAATAGCTCATGGTGGATTGGAAATCCAGATACAAAAACAAGTTGTGTTTGCACAGCCTGGACCATTTATGATTTTTAATAAGCAATGGCCCATGGCTGGAGTTTCAACAATTACAGCGGCTGAGCAGGTCAATCCTGCTACACCGATTAATATCACGGCATCGCCTGCAACTGTTCAGGATATTGCAAATGCTTTAAATTTATTAAAGGTAAAACCAAGAGACCTGATATCGATATTCCAGGCTTTGAAAGAATCGGGTGCATTACAGGGAGAATTAATAATTCAATAATATGGATAATACGATTCAAATATATAATTCATTGACTAATTCTGAAATTCAGAAAAATAAGCTGAATAATTCGGAACAATTAAAGAATGCCGCATCAAAAAGTATTCAACTAACAGATGCAGAGAAATCAAAAATTGCAGATGCGTCGAGGGGATTTGAATCAATGTTCGTAAATATTATGTTCAAGGAAATGAAAAAAGGTCTTTTGAATAAAAATGAAGATGAGAATGACGACAGTTTAGCTGTTTTTGGAGCTGATACTTTCGAAGGTTATACTGATATGATGTTTTCTGATGAAATATCAAAAAGCGGAAGTGGAATTGGCATAGCAGAAATGATTTATTCTCATCTTACCGGTGGTGATACTTTGAAACCGATTACAAAAGAAGTCAATGAAAAACTTCCGGCTGTGAAAATTGAGCCATCAATTTTGCAGATTCCAACTGAAAGTAATCCGATTAAGGAATCGAAACCCACTATATTCGGGGATTCATTTATTGACAGACTAAATTCAAGAATAAGCAAATATGAAAATATAATCAGCGAAGCTTCAAAAATTTATAAAGTGCCAAAAAATGTGATAAAAGCGATAATTGGAGCTGAGTCTGCAGGAAGGACAGATGCGGTTTCTTCGGCAGGAGCAAAAGGGCTTATGCAGTTAATGGACGGAACTGCCGATAATTTAGGTGTAAGGAATTCATTTGACCCGAGACAAAATATATTTGGAGGGACAAAATATATAAAACAAATGCTTGAAAAATTTGATGGAAATATTGATTATGCTCTTGCCGGGTATAATGCCGGTCCGGGTAATGTTATGAAATATTCCGGTATTCCTCCGTTTAAAGAAACTCAGGCTTATGTTGTGAGAGTAAAAAAATATATGAAATTATTAAGTGAGATGTAAAAAATCATAAAGGAGTCTTGATGACAAATTTATTAACATATTTAAAATACGAAAAGCAGCTATTGAAAGAGATGGTTATTCTCGCTCAAAAACAGCAGGGTGCTCTGATAAAATTCAATACCAACGAGCTTGACAGGATTACATCCTATCAGTTTGAGGTTTCCAAATCATTGAAACAAGCAGAGGAAAAGAGAATAAAAATGCTGATGTCAATGTTCGGAATTTCTCGTTCTGAAGCATCGAATCTTAAACTTTCGACGATAATCGAAAAAATGAATAAAGATGATGTACTTGAACTTGAATCCATGAAAGGAGAACTTAATTCTTTAATAAGTAGTCTTCAGCAATTTAATACATTGAACAGGGTTCTTGCAAATAGGGCTAGAAACAGCGTAAGAGAGATATTATCTATTTTAACTAATGGAACTAATAATGTCTGTAATGTTACAGTA
Source organism: Ignavibacteriota bacterium (assembly GCA_016219595.1). Classification (GTDB taxonomy): domain Bacteria; phylum Bacteroidota; class Ignavibacteria; order Kapaibacteriales; family UBA2268; genus XYC2-FULL-35-21. The sequence goes on from JACRLY010000052.1 coordinate 15,057, forward strand.
TAATTGAATTTTTTTTTTAGGAAATTAATCTAATATATATTATGTCAAGTTTTTCATCACTGGAAATAGGAAAAAGAGGGTTGCTGGCTCAGCGGCTTGGCTTAGATGTTACGAGTAATAATATAGCTAATGTCAATACCCCGGGGTATGCCAGGAGACAGGCAGTCCTGACTGAAACAATACCGCAAAAAATAATGGCTGGTTTCATCGGAACAGGAGTTTTGGTAGATAACATCAGGAGTTACAGGGAGGAATTCTTCGACCGTGAAATCAGGAAAAATATGTATCAGCAATCCGGATTTGAACTCGACGAAACTGTTTTCCAGAGAATTGAAAGTATTTTGTCTGAACCTTCGGATTTGGGTTTGAACGAAGCTGTAAATAAATTTTTTAATGCTTTTGAAGAAGTTTCCCTAAATCCAGAAGATGTAGCAAACAGGCAGTATTTACTCGATACAGCTCAGACAATGGTTGACCGTTTCCATACAATCTCAGGGCGATTAACTGATTTGAAAAATGAAATCAAAGATAAATTTGTTCAGGATATCGATAAGGCAAATCAATTAATAAAAGAGATAGCTGATTTAAATCAGAAAGTATATTCAACTTATTCTCTTCCGGGTGGTGATGCCCAGACATATATTGACCAGAGAGAATTGAAGCTTGAGGAGCTTTCCCAAATTGCAGGGATAAGTGTTACACAAAGTGATTATGGCAGTGTAAATGTTTTTGTCAATGGCAAAAATATCATTAACCAGGACACCTATTATACATTAAGGTTAAATGAACAAATAAGCCCCTTGACAGGTTCCACAATACAAGTTGAAGCAGTCGACCAGAATGGAAATTCACAGTTCTTATTTCCTCCGGGCGGCGAATTTTCTTCACTTGCAAAACACTACAATACAACTTTAAATGAAATGAGTTCAGGTTTTTCAATTATGAGAAATCTGAATGATTATGCAGATTCAATTGTGTCGAATGTCAATCTTGAAATGAATTCAGGCTACGGTCTTGACGATACAATCGCACCGCCTCCGGGAAGAGATTTCTTTGACCCTGCGGGTTTGACTGCCGGAACAATTAATATCTCATCTGATGTTGCAAACCCAAGGGATATACCATTATCTTCTGCACCCGGAGAACCAGGCAATAGTAATATTGCACTAAATATTGCTGGCATGACTGTCACACAGAATTTTATAAGTGATTATGTCGAGTTAATTGGTAAGATAGGTCAAATGGGCAAGGATGCAGGTAATGGGAAAAACACAACTAAGCTTGTTGCCGACCAGCTTTTCAATCAGCGAGAATCTGTTATTGGGGTCAATCTCGAT